>NZ_NOIW01000031.1:0-55005 GCF_002708645.1 Sphingobium sp. IP1 | reverse complement strand
GTTTCCTTGTGCACGTCCAGACCGACGTATTTTACTGTCTCCGTCATGACTCGCCTCCAGTGCTGACAAATCCATCGTCAGCATCTCAGATTTGAGCCCTCGAGGCTCCGGCAGTCATGGGGTCTAAATCTGGTGCGATGCGATGGGCATACAGCCTAAGTACAGGATGGCGGCATATGATGCCGACGGAGATCAGATGGATGAGCAAGGCGAGCATTGCCCAGAATCGCTTCGGCCTCGGTGCGCGGCCTGACCATGATCCGCCAATCGACCCGGCTGCCTGGTTGAAGACACAGATGCGGACCTATCGTCCCCAGCCCGAACCGATCCGTGCAGTCATGGATCGCGACGGGATTGTGGATGCCTATGTCGCGCTGCAGACCGCACAGCGCAACGCGCGCATGGCGCCATCGATGGAGTCGGCCGAAGCGATGCAGCGCTTGTCCCCGGAGGCAGGCGCCAACGCCGTAAGGGCTGCGAATGTCGCGATACGGCAGCAATATGAGGCGCAGGTCGCAGCCCGCATATCCGTTGCGGTGGCGAGCGACGCGCCCTTTATCGAACGACTGGTCCATTTCTGGGCCAATCATTTCGCCGTCTCCGTGGACAAGCAGACGGTGCTTGGCTGGGCCGGCATGCTGGAATTCGAAGCGGTGCGCCCGCATGTCCTGGGTCGCTTCGAGGATATGGTGATCGCCGTCGAACAGCACCCCGCGATGCTGCGCTTCCTCGATCAGACGCAATCGACCGGACCGGACAGCCGCCGAGCGAAACGCGCCGCGGCCAGCGGACAGCAACGCGGCCTGAACGAGAATTTGGCCCGCGAGATAATGGAACTGCACACATTGGGTGTTCGCACCGGCTACAGCCAGGCGGATGTGACGGAATTTGCCCGTGCGCTGACCGGATGGACATTGGTGGCAGCGGATTCACAGGCGGCCAACGTCGCACCGGGCGCCTTTCGCTTCCTCGAAGCCCAGCATGAACCGGGCGAACGCACCATCATGGGCAAAGTCTATACCGCAGGCGGGATCGAGCAGGGCAAGGCGATATTGATCGACCTGGCCCGTCATCCCGACACGGCCCATCACATCGCAACCAAGCTGGCGCGCCATTTCGCCGGCGACAATCCCCCCGCTTCGCTGGTCACGCGGCTTGAAACGGTCTGGCATGATAGTGATGGCGACCTGTCGCAGGTCTATGCAGCGTTAATCGACGCGCCGGAAGGCTGGACCGAAGATCCGGTCAAGTTCCGGACACCATGGGAATGGCTGATCGCGATTTTCCGCGCCCAGGGCGAAGCCGCCGTCGGCAAGGGCGATGCCGCGCAGGTGGCCCGGCGACTGTCGGTCATGTTCGACCAGCTGGGCCAACCGATATGGCGTCCAGGCTCGCCCGCCGGCTATGACGATATCTCTGCCAGCTGGGCCGGTGCCGATGCGCTGATGCGCCGGGTCGAAATGGCACAACGGCTCGCCAGCCGGGCCTCATCCGAAAATGACCCGCGACTGCTGGCCAAGCATCTGTTTGGGCCGACCCTGAGCGCCAACACGCTGCAGAGCATCCTGCGTGCGGCGGAACCACGGCAAAGCATGGCCTTGCTGATGGTCGCTCCGGAAATGATGAGGAGATAGGCCATGTTCGATCGTCGCCGATTCCTGACCGGTGCGGCCGGCATTGCCGCCATGGCCATACCGAAGATCAGCTTTGCCGCCCCCGCACCGACCAATCGCCGCTTCATCTTCCTGATTCAGCGCGGCGCGGCCGATGGTTTGCACATATTGGCCCCGACCGGTGATCCGGCCTTCGCTGCTGTTCGAAGCTCCTTCATGGCGTCGCTGGAGGGTGGTGCACCATTGGGCGGCAGCTTCTTCACGCTGCACCCCGCACTCCAGCGTGTCGGCGCCCTATATGCCGCGAAGCAGGCCCGATTCTTCCACGCCACGGCATCAGCCTATCGCGACCGATCTCATTTTGACGGCCAGAATATACTGGAAACCGGGGCAACACGGCCCTTTGCCGAAAAAAGCGGCTGGATGAACCGGCTGGTCGGCCAGTTGCCCGACAGCGAGGCCAGGGGCATGGCGCTGGCGTCGGCACTGCCGATGGCGATGCGAGGGCCGGCGCAAATTGCAACCTATGCGCCGTCGGACCAGAATGCGCCGTCGGACGACCTGATGATGCGGATATCAAGCCTCTATGCGCAGGATCCGCAACTCGCGACGCTATGGAAAAGTGCGCTGGAGACAGAGGAACTGACCGACGGCATCCGCCAGAACAAGCGCGATGCGACCGCCCTTGGCACCTTGGCCGCGCAATTGCTGCTACCTGACGATGGTGCGCGGGTAATGATGATCGAAAGCAATGGATGGGATATGCACGGCGCCCAGGTCGGCCGCATGAACCGCCAACTCAAGACACTCGACCTGATGATCGGCGCGCTAGTGAACGGACTGGGACCGATCTGGGCCGATACGATGCTGCTGGTCGCCACCGAATTCGGTCGCACGGTCGCGGTCAATGGCACCCAAGGCACCGATCATGGCACGGGCGGATTGACGATGCTGCTGGGAGGGCAATTGGCAGGTGGCGGCCGGATCGACGCGGATTGGCCCGGCCTGAACATGGCCGCGCTGCTGGACGGACGCGACCTGCGCCCGACCATGGCGACCGAGGCGATCATCGCCGGTGCCTTGGCCACCCATTTCGGTCTTGATCCCGGTTGGCTGCTGCCCCGCCTCTATCCGGATCAGAAGAGCATCAAGCCACTGATCGTCTGAGCCCCCTCGACTTGAGGTATGGAGCGCGGCATGACGACGCCATGACCGCTACCCCCGCCTGGCCGCCCCAGAGCGCTCCGCGCCTGCATGTCGAAACACTGCTGGGTGAGGGTGTCGCCGTGCCGATCGACGGCAATGGCGCCCATTATCTGATCAGCGTGATGCGGGTGAAGCCGGACGATATCGTGCTGCTGTTCGACGGCAAGTCGGGCGAATGGGCGGCGCGGGCGCGGGATATCCGCAAGCGCGACCTGGTGCTGGAGTGCGTGAGCCAGACCAAGCCGCCGGAGGTGGTGCCCGATTTCTGGCTGTGCTGCGCCCCGATCAAGAAGGGGCGGATCGACCTGATCGCGGAAAAGGCGTGCGAGCTGGGCGTCGCGCGATTGCAGCCGGTGCTGACCCGGCGGGCGGTGGTCGACAAGCTCAATCTCGACCGGCTGCACGCCCATCTGGTCGAGGCGGCCGAACAATGCGGGCGCACCGCGCTGCCGGAGCTGACCGAAATGGTGAAGCTCGACGCGCTGCTGAAGGGCTGGTCGGCGGAGCGGCATCTGTTCTTCGCCGACGAGACCGGTGGGGCATCGCTGGACGAAACCTTGCGCGCCCATCCCGGCCCGGCGGCCTTGCTGGTCGGGCCGGAGGGCGGATTCGACCCCGCCGAGCGCGAGGCGATCCGGGCGACGCCGGGTGCGGTGCCGGTGTCGCTGGGCCCGCGAATCCTGCGCGCGGAGACGGCCGCGATCGCCGCGACGGCGGCCTGGATGACGGTGAATGGCGACTGGGGCTAATGGTTTTCTTCCGCAACCAATTGAAGCGGACATAGGCCTGCCTTATCTGTCGCATTCGCGCCTCGATTTGACGCGCAAAGGGGAAAGATTAAGGGCGGGGCATGAGCACCAGAACAGACTCGGGCGGACATGATCCCGTCATCGAAAGCCGCGACCAGCTGATCGCGGCCTTTGCCAAGGGCGCCAAGCCCAAGGATCGCTGGCGGATCGGCACCGAACACGAGAAATTCGTCTATTCGACGAAGGACCATCACGCCCCGGCCTATGAGGAAAAGGGCGGCATCCACACGTTGCTGATCGGCCTGACCCGCTATGGCTGGAGCCCGGTGTTCGAGGGCGAGAATATCATCGCTTTGTCCGGCGCCGACGGCACGATCAGCCTGGAGCCGGCAGGCCAGCTGGAACTGAGCGGTGCGCCGCTCGACAACCTGCACCAGACCTGCGCCGAGACCGGCCGCCATCTGGAACAGGTGAAATATGTCGGCGACATGCTGGGGCTGGGCTTCCTGGGCCTTGGCATGTGGCCCGACAAGACCCGCGCCGAGCTGCCGATCATGCCCAAGGGCCGATACGACATCATGCTGCGGCACATGCCGCGCGTGGGATCGATGGGCCTGGACATGATGCTGCGCACCTGCACCATCCAGACCAACCTCGACTATGGCAGCGAGGCGGACATGGTGCAGAAGTTCCGTGTCTCGCTGGCGCTGCAGCCGCTCGGCACCGCGCTGTTCGCCAATTCGCCCTTCACCGAGGGCAAGCCCAACGGCTTCCTCTCCTATCGCAGCCATATCTGGTCGGACACCGACCCGCAGCGCACCGGCATGCTGCCCTTCGTGTTCGAGGATGGCTTTGGTTACGAGCGCTATGCCGACTATGCGCTCGATGTGCCGATGTATTTCGTCTATCGCGACGGTAAATATATCGACGCGGCGGGGCTTTCGTTCCGCGACTTCCTCGACGGCAAGCTGTCGGTGCTGCCGGGCGAGAAGCCGACCGAGAAGGATTGGGAGGATCATCTCTCCACCGCCTTCCCCGAAGTGCGCCTCAAGAGCTTCCTGGAAATGCGCGGGTCCGATGGCGGGCCGTGGAATCGCATCTGCGCGCTGCCGGCTTTGTGGGTCGGCCTGCTCTATGATCAGGGTGCGCTCGACGCCGCCTGGGATCTGGTCAAGGACTGGAGCATGGAGGAGCGGCAGGTGTTGCGCGATTCCGTGCCGAAGCTGGGCCTCGACGCGCCGGTGTCGGGCGGGCGCACGCTGCGCGACATCGCGCCGCAGGTGCTGGATATTGCCCGCTCAGGGTTGGCCGCGCGCCAGCGGTTCAACGCCGCAGGCGACAATGAGACCGGCTATCTGTCGGCGCTCGACGAAGTGATCGCCACCGGCAAGACCCCGGCCGAACGGCTGCTCGACCGCTATCATGGCGAATGGGGCGGCGATGTCAGCCGCGTCTATGCCGAGGAAAGCTTCTGATCTTATACAGCCCGCCGGTCATTCGGCGGGCTGGGTTTCCCGTGGCGCGTCCGGCTTGCGGCCGATGACCCAGGCGAAGAAGCGCGGCACCGGCGCATTGCGCGCCATCCAGTCGCTATAGGTCTGATAGGCGGGATCGGCGGACAGATGCTGCTCCTCCGTCTTGGCCCGCCAATAATAGACAGCGTTGGTGACACCCAGCAGCGCGCAATTGCGCACCATGTCGGTCAGGCTGCCCGTGGTGGTGAGGAAGGGCAGCGACGAGAACCACCAGAAGAGATTCTTGGTCAGATAGGCCGGGTGGCGGGTCCAGCGATAAGGCCCATGGGTCAATATGCCGCGATGGGTGAGGTTGGAGAAACGGATGCCGAAGGCGACCGTCGCCCAGGCATAGATGGCGGTCAGCAGCACCAGCAAAGCGCCCAGTCCCCATTGCAGCGCCGGCATGCCCTGCGTCCAGACATCCCATTCGGCGCCGCCGCCATGATAGTCGAACGGGCCGCCCGCCCCCATCATGACGAAGGGCGGATAGCAGAGTAAAGCCGCGAGCCAGCCGCCCAGATAGGGATTGGCGGTGCGGATATGGGAATCCAGCGGTTTCATCGTCAGCAGATAGCCGACCGTCGCCATGCAGACGTCGATCATGAACATGATGCCGATCAGGAAACCGGTCAGCGCGACCGGATTGTGCAGCAGGTCGTCGAGCCGCCAGTCGATGACACTGGCGAAATTGCCCGGCACGATGCTGATCATGAAGGCGGTGAAAAAGCCCTTCACCGCCCAGGCGCGGGCATGGTTGGCGACCTGCGCCATGTCCGCCTTGCCGGCCGCGCCGCCAATGACCCATTGGCCGAAGGCGAAACAGGCATCGCGCGGTTCGACCAGCCGGCGGTCGAGCCAGAGGACATAGGGGATGGACAGCAAGAGCAGCCAGGGCGCCGCCGCCATGAGCAGGTCCATGGCGAAGCGATAGCTGCCGGTCCAATACCAGCGGCCGATGCAATAGCAGACGGCAATGGCCAGCCATGTCGCCCACAGGCCCGCAATCTTCACCAGGCTGATGTCGAGCATGCTGCGGACCGAGCGGGCCGGCGCGTTCCAGTCGACGCCGGTGCTGGGGTTGCGATGCACCTTGTCCACCAGCAGCGACCAGAGCACCATCGGTATGCCGCACGCGACCACCGCGGCCAGACCCGCATTGGGACCGTTCATGCCATAATGGCGGGCGACCAGGGTCCACAGGCCAAGGCCAACCAGACCGGCAATGCCGACACCATGGCTGACGGCGGATTTGGGGCAGGGATCGGCGCTCTTGCTCATGGGACCGGGCTTATAGCCGATATTGGTAAGCAAGCCATGAAGCCCATCGCCTCAGCCGCCCAGTACGTTGATGGTGAAGGCGAGGATGCCGAGGTTGAAGACGAAGGCGGCGAGGCAATGGAGCGTCACCGTGCGGCGCATGCCGGTCGCGGTGATCGACACGTCGGAGGTCTGGAAGGTCATGCCCAGGGTGAAGCCGAAATAGAGGAAGTCCCAATAGACCGGCTCGTTCGTGTCCGGGAAATCCAGGCCGCCCGCATCCTTGCCCTTGTCATCGGCGAGGTAGAAGGCATGGGCATAGTGCATCGCATAGACGAGGTTGGAAAAGAGCCAGGCGATGACGAGCGTCGCCAGCAGCAATATGATGCTTTCCGCATCGGGATGGCCCGGCGCGCTGGCGGCGACACCGACCGCGACCAGGATGACAATGCACACCACCCCGGTCAGCAGCAGCATCAGTTGCCGGTTCGCGTCGTTGAGCACGGCCTTGCGCCGCATCTGGGCCGGATCGGAATCGATCAGCGGCACGGCGGCGAGGCAGAAGGCGATGGCGGCAAGGTCGAACCCGCCCATCACCGCCTCATGCCAGGGCAGCCACAGCATCAATGGCGCGATCGACAGCAGCAGCATGAGGAACATGCCATAGCGCCAGGGAAAGAGGGTGGATCGCTTCTGCGTCTTGGCCATGGCGCATCAAAGGCCCGAAAATGGCGCCGCGCAAGCGTTTAGAGCACGGTCGCCACCAAGCCGAGCGCGGCTGCCTCATTGGCTTCCAGATACCAGTTTTCCGGCGCGCGCTGCAGCACCTCCTCCATCGTCACCTGCGATCCCAGGATGAGATTGGCAAAGCCCTCATTCTGGATCGCGATCGACGCCTCGATCTCGTGGAGCGAGGCCTTCAACGTCGCGATGCAGGTGGAGAGCGGCCCTTCGAGATGGATATTCTTGGTGATGAGCCGCTCATGGATCATCAGCCGGGTGCCGCGCGTCAGATAGCGATTCTCGGTGGCGAAGAAGCTCATGAAGGTGGCGCCGGCGGAATAGACGGCGGTCTTGCCGAGGAAGACCAGCCGCCGTTCGGGATAGAGGTCCGAATGGAAGCGGATATCCTCCCCCATCATCCGCGCGATCTCCGGATCGCCACCCAGGGTGGAGATTTCCACCACCACCAGACCCTGCTGCGGCGCGGTGGACAGGCAATTCTTGAAATGCAGATACATGCCATGGTCGACCACGCCCGACAGCATGATCGCGGGAAATTCGAAATCCTTGGGGGTCAGCATCGGCGCGGTCATCAGCATCGTCTCTTGGTCCTCTGGCGGATGGCAATCGACCGGCATTACGCACGGGCCGCCATTTGGTGCCCGACCCGGAATGCGCTTTTGTCTGGCGCGGGGCGCAAGAGGCTGTAAAGAACAGATCATGACCATGGGGCAATGGCGATGATCGCGAAACTCAAAGGACGGCTGGACAGCACGGGCATCGACCATGCCATCATCGATGTCGGCGGGGTCGGCTATCTGGTCGGCGCGTCATCGCGGACGCTGGCGGCGCTCGGTCCGGTGGGCGAGGCGGTGACCATCCACACCGAAATGCTGGTGGCCGAGGATTCGATCCGGCTGGTCGGCTTTGCCCGTGCCGAGGAGCGCGACTGGTATCGGCTGCTGACCCATGTGCAGGGCGTGGGATCGCGCGTGGCGCTGGCGATATTGTCGGCGCTGGAGCCGCTGGAGCTGCATCGTGCGATCATGATGGGCGACAAGGCGATGATCGCGCGCGCCAATGGCGTCGGCCCCAAGCTGGCCCAGCGCATCGTCAACGAGCTGAAGGACAAGATCGGCACCGCACCGACCGGAGCGCCGGGCATGCCGGGCGTGGTTGCGCTACCGACCGGCAGCTTTGCCGCCGACGCGCTGTCGGCCCTGCAGAATCTGGGTTTCAAGCCGGCCGAGGCAAGCGGCGCGGTGGCGGCCGCCGAAGAGGAACTGGGCGAGGGCGCCAGCCTTGACGCGCTGGTCCGCCTGGCGCTGCGGAAGGCGGCGAAGTGAGCGAAGAGGATCGCCTCATCACCCCGGCCCGCCGGGCCGAGGATGTCGATGCGGCGCTGCGGCCCAAGTCGCTCGACGAATTTGTCGGGCAGCAGGCGGCGCGCGAGAATCTGCGTATCTTCATCCAGGCGGCGCGCACCCGTGGCGAGGCGCTGGACCATGTGCTGTTCTTCGGCCCGCCGGGGCTTGGCAAGACGACGCTGGCGCAGATCGTCGCCAAGGAAATGGGCGTGGGTTTCCGCGCCACGTCCGGCCCGGTGATCGCCAAGTCCGGTGATCTGGCCGCACTGCTCACCAATCTGGACGAAGGCGATGTCCTGTTCGTCGACGAGATTCACCGGCTCAATCCGGCGGTCGAGGAAGTGCTCTATCCCGCGATGGAGGACCGGGCGCTCGACCTGATGATCGGCGAAGGGCCATCGGCGCGATCAGTGCGGATCGACCTGCCGCGCTTCACCCTGGTCGGCGCGACCACGCGCCAGGGTCTGCTGACGACGCCGCTGCGCGATCGGTTCGGCATTCCGGTGCGGCTGCAATTCTATACCGTTGACGAGCTGGAACTGGTGGTCCGGCGCGCGGCGCGACTGCTGGACCTGGCGATCACGTCGGACGGCGCGATCGAGATTGCACGCCGATCGCGCGGGACGCCGCGCATCGCCGGGCGGCTGCTGCGCCGGGTGCGCGACTTTGCAAATGTCGCCGGCGCCCCGACCGTCGATGCCAAGGTGGCGGACGCGGCGCTGCAACGGCTGGAGGTCGATCATCTGGGCCTCGACCTGATGGACCGGCGCTATCTGCACATGATCGCCGATATCTATCGTGGCGGGCCTGTGGGGGTCGAGACGCTGGCGGCGGGACTTTCCGAAGCGCGCGACACGATCGAGGAAGTGGTCGAGCCCTATCTGATCCAATTGGGACTGATCGCCCGCACCGCGCGGGGTCGCTGCCTCAACGGGCCGGGCTGGAAGCATCTGGGCCTCAATCCCCCGGCCGGGTCGCAGGACGGGCTGTTCGACTGATCCCATTGGCGCTTGCGCCATTCGGCCAGCCTTTCTAGAGCGCGCGCTTTCCCGATTCGACGCAGCGATATGCGCCGAAACCGGTTATTCTGCATGGCCGTTACGGCAAGGCCGGGCTATAGCCAGCTGGCGCTGCAGGCGCGCGGCAGACGCGCCGATGTAAGAGGAGTTGAGCCTGTGAGGGCGATCGAACGTTTCCCCAATCTGGTCACCATGTTCTTTGCCCGCGCCAAGGAAAAGGGCGACGCGCCCTTCCTGTGGCGCAAGACGCAGGGCACATGGCAGTCGCTGAGCTGGGCCGAAGTCGCGCGCCAGGTGGCAGCGATGGCGGCCGGGCTGAAGGCGGAAGGGCTGAAGCCCGGCGACCCGGTAATGCTGGTCAGCGAAAATCGCCCGGAATTCTGCATCGCCGATCTGGCGATCATGGCGGCCGGCTGCATCACGGTGCCGACCTACACCACCAATACGACGCGCGACCATCAGCATATCCTGACCGACAGCGGCGCACGCGCGGTGATCGTGTCGACCGCCAAGCTGGCGACGACGCTGATGCCGGCGGTGCTGCGATCGCAGGTCAGCCTGGTGATTCCGATGGAGCCGATCCGCGGTGCGCAGGGCAATTATACCTGCCGCCTGTGGTCCGACCTGATCGCCGCCCATCCGGCTGATGTCGATGCCTGTGCGCTGGCCCAGACCGCCGCGCGCAGCGACCAGGCGTGCATCATCTATACCAGCGGCACCGGCGGCGCCCCACGCGGCGTGATGCAGCATCATGGCGCGATCCTGGCCAATGTCGAAGGCGCGGGACAGGTGGTGCTGGAGGATTTCGGCTGGGGCGACGAGGTTTTCCTGTCCTTCCTGCCTCTGAGCCATGCCTATGAGCATAGCGGCGGCCAGTTCCTGCCGATGCTGCTGGGCGGACAGATCTATTATGCCGAAGGGCTGGAGAAGCTGGCCAGCAATATCGAGGAAGCCCGGCCGACCATCATGGTCGTGGTGCCGCGCCTGTTCGAGGTGCTGCGCACCCGCATCATCAAGTCGATCGAGAAGCAGGGCAAATTCCCCACCTATCTGCTCAACCAGGCGCTACGCATCGCCGCCAAGGAACAGCAGGGCAAGTCGTCGATCGTCGACCTGCCGATGAAGGCGCTGCTGTCGCGCACCCTGATCCCCAAGATTCGGGCGCGGTTCGGCGGGCGGATGAAGGCGCTGGTGTCGGGCGGGGCGCCGCTGAACCCGGATGTCGGCCTGTTCTTCGAGGCGATGGGGCTGATGCTGCTGCAGGGCTATGGCCAGACCGAGGCCGGGCCGGTGATCAGTTGCAACCGCCCCGCCGCCGGCATCGCGATGGACACGGTCGGCCCGCCGCTGGACGGCGTCGAGGTGAAGATCGCCGAGGATGGCGAGATTTTGGTGCGCGGCGAATTGGTGATGCACGGCTATTGGCGCAACCCGGTCGAGACCGAGAAGGTGTTGAAGGATGGCTGGCTGCATACCGGCGACATTGGCGAGATCGACGATCGCGGCCGCATCCGTATCACCGACCGCAAGAAGGATCTGATCGTCAACGACAAGGGCGACAATGTGTCGCCGCAGAAGGTCGAGGGCATGCTGACGCTGCAGCCGGAGATCGGCCAGGCGATGGTCTATGGCGATCGTCGCCCGCATCTGGTCGGCCTGCTAGTGCCGGATTCGGAATGGACGATGGAATGGGCGGCCGCCAATGGCCGGCCGATCAAGGGCATCACCGATGATCCGACCTATCTAGCGGCGCTGCGCGCGGCGGTCGATCGGGTCAATGACGATCTGTCGGTGATCGAGCGGGTGCGCCGCTTCATCCTGGCGGATGAGCCGTTCGCGATCGAGAATGAGGAACTGACGCCGTCGATGAAGATCCGGCGCCATGTCATCCGCAAACGCTATCAGGACCGGCTGGACGCACTCTACAAGGGGTAAGCGCGTCCAATCGGGCTTACGGGGCCGGCGGACGATAGGGAATGAAATCGCCCAGCGCGCAATTGCCGGTCGGAATGCCGATCGTCAGGTCCGCGCTGCTCGTGATGTCGCCCCGGCAATATTGTGAACCGAAGGTGCGCACGATCATCGTGTCGCCCCGCGCCAGGCCATTGCAGCTGCCGATCAGTTCATTCTTGTAGATGAGCTTCTTGCTGACCCGATAGAGCAGCGTATTGCCGCTGATGACGGTGAAATTGCTCTGCGGCTCTCGGTTGACGCAGGTCACCTTGTCGCCCGGCACCAGTCCGGCGAGCGCCTTGTCCATCTTGGCCGCCTGCTTCTCGGTCAGCGGCGTGGGCTCATAAGTGCCGCTGCAGGCCGCCAGCGCCAGCGGGGCCAGACATATCCATGCGCGCATCGCCTCTCTCCATCCATGTCCTTGCAAACAGGACGCCATGATAACGCGGAATCCGTCGAGGACCGGGCCTAAAATGCGTCCTTGCCGGCGCGCCGCTCCGCCAGTTGGGCGACGTCCCGCGCGCGCATGAAGATGTTGGTGTCGCGTTCCAGCGCGATCGTCGTGGGCACCGTCGGCTCGCCATGCGCACGGGCAACAACGACGTCCGCCATGCGCGCCTGAAGCACGGCATTGTCCGGCTCCACCGTCAGCGCGAAGCGGCCGTTGCTCTCCGTATATTCATGGGCGCAATAGACGATGGTGTCGCCCGGCAGCGCCTTGAACCGCTGCATATTGGCGAACATCTGCGCCGCCGTCCCTTCGAACAGCCGGCCGCAGCCCATGGCAAAGAGGGTGTCGCCGACGAAGAGGATCGCGTCATCGGCCAGATGATAGGCGATATGGCCGGCGGTATGGGCGGGAACGGCCATCACCATGGCGACATGATCGCCGATGCGGACGATGTCCCCCTCCCCCACCTGCCGGTCGAGCGTGTCGATCTTGGCGGCTTCGGCGGCCGGGCCGGTGACGAGGCAGCCAGTCGCAGCCTTGATACCGGCATTGCCGCCGACATGATCGGGGTGCCAATGGGTGTTCCAGATCTGGTCGATGGTCCAGCCGCGTTCCGCAGCCGCCGCCAGCACGGGTTCGGCGACCGACGGGTCGACCGCGACCGTCTGGCCGCTGGCATCATCATGCAGCAGCCAGACATAATTGTCCGAGAGGACGGGGACGCGGACGACCTGCAGCATCGGCTTACCAGGCCCCGATATTGGGCATCGACACCCAGGGTTCGGCCGGGTCGAGCCGGCCGTCCTGCAACAGTTCGACCGAGATATTGTCGGGGGTGCGGATGAAGGCCATGTGGCCATCGCGCGGCGGGCGGTTGATGGTGATGCCGGCGTCCATCAGCCGCTGGCAGGTCTCGTAGATATTATCGACCTGATAGGCGAGATGGCCGAAATTGCGGCCGCCATCATAGACTTCCGCCGGGCTGCCATCCTGCGGCGGCCAGTTGTAGGTGAGTTCCACCTGCGCGTCCTCGTCACCCGGCGCGGCCAGATAGACGAGGGTGAAGCGGCCCGCCTCGCTGTCGAAGCGCTTGACCTCGCTGAGGCCGAGCAGCTCGAAAAAGCCGATGGTCTTGTCGAGATCCGTGACGCGGATCATCGTGTGCAGATATTTGAGCAAGGCTTTCTCCGTTCGTCGCCATAAAGCAACGGTTCATCGGTAGATTGGCAGATAGCTCCCTAGATAGGACCGGGACCGGCCCGGCGGAAGAGGAAAGCGATCATGGCTCTGGAAATGCGGGACAAGGTGCTTCTGGGTTCGGCGGCGGTACTGGCGATCGGCGTGATCGCGGGCGGCTATCTTCTGGGTGACGGCCTCAAGCGCGCGAGGGCGGCGGACCGGTCGGTCACGGTGCGGGGCCTGGCCGAAAAGGACGTGACCGCCGACCTTGCCACCTGGTCGATCAGCTATTCGGCGACCGGCACCGACCTGCCGACGGTGCGCGCAGAGATCGACGCCAATACCCAGGAACTCAAGGCCTATTTCGCCAGCCTGGGGTTCAAGCCCGATGCCCTGACTCCGGTCGGCGCGGGCGTGAACCAATATCTCAACAATGGCATCAACAATATCACCATCACCCAGCGGATGCTGCTGCGTACCACCGACATCGCACGCGCCCAGCGCGCCGTCGCCCAGCAGTTCGACCTGGTTCGGCGCGGCGTGACGCTGCAGGAAGGATCGGGGATGCGCTACAGCTTCACCAGGCTCAATGACCTCAAACCCCCGATGGTAGCGGCGGCGACACGCGATGCGCGCGCGGCGGCCGAACAGTTCGCCAAGGATTCAGGGTCCGGCGTCGGCGGCATCAAGAGCGCGACCCAGGGCTATTTCTCGATCGACCCGCGCGACGGCGAGGGCGGCGACGGATCGAGCGACACGCCCTACAAGAAAGTGCGCGTCGTCACGACCGTGGATTTCTACCTGAAATAGCGGCTCAGTTCGCCGGGGGTGACGCCGGCGCCGGCAGTCGGCCGAGATTGTCGGCCGCTGCCTTGCCGGCCGGCGCATCCCGCGCCAGCTTCACCGCCCGCTGCCAGGCCGAGCGGGCGATATCCGCATGATCGGTCAGGACGGCGATATTGCCCTCCTCCAGCGCGACCGAGGCATCGTCGGGCGACAATTGCACGGCGCGGGCGATATGCGCCTGGGCCAGTGACAGTTCGCCGGTGCGGCGCGCCAGCGTAGCCGACAGCAGCCAGGCAAGCGGATCCTTGGGCGCCTGTGTCAGCGCGGTGTCGAGCGAACCGCGCGCGCCATCGACATCGCCCAGCGCCACCAGCGCGCGGGCGCGATCGAGATGCAGTTCGCCCTTTTCCATGCCATCGGGCAGGCCGCGCGCCAGCGCCGCGTCGAAATCCTCCCGCGCCTTCTTCGCGTCGCCGCTGGCAAGGGCGGCATTGCCGGCTTGCCCCCAGAGGCGCGCGCTCTGCACGATCTCGCCGCCGCGCTCGGCTTCCTCGGCCGCCTGTTCAAAGGCGACGATCGCCGGCCCCCAGCGCTCCGCCCGCGACAGGGCAAAGCCCATGCAGTGGCGGGCGTAGAAGCTGCCGCCGTCGATCCGCCAATTCTGGGCGAAGGTGATTGCCTTGTCCGGCGATTCCAGCGCCTGGTCGAGGCAGGCCTGGAACGGTCCGGCAAATTTGGCCGGGACCGGGATGCGCCCGTCAGCGTCCGGCGCCGATCGCGCGGCAGCGGCCTGCTGTACCGACGCTGCGGAGGCGGCCGCCGCGGCGGCATCCTCCTTCTTCTTGCGGCTGTTGCGCATCACCGCCTCGATCTCGGGATCATAGGCCTGCATGAACATCAGGAGAGGGAGGATGACGGGCATCAGCGATTGTCCAGAAGAGCGGCGACGGTGCGGATCAGCAGGGCGATGTCGCCGTCGCGGGAAAGGCGATGGTCGCCATCCTTAATGAGCAGCGTCTGCACATCGGATGAACGCAGCCGATCGGCCGTGCGCAACGCGATCTCCCAGGGGACATCCGTATCGCATTGCCCCTGGAGCAGCCGGACCGGGCAGTCGATCGCGATTGCATCGTCCAGCAGGCGATGCGCCTGACCGGACTGCCAGAAGCCCAGCGTCGTTACATAGGGATGGTCGTCATAGGGCGTGGGTTCCTCGATCCGCCCCTCGGTCGCCAGCAGCGCCTTGTCGGCATCGGTAAAGCCCCACTCCGTGAAGTCGGGCGCGGCGGCGATGCCGACCAGCCCCATGATGCGGTCCGGGCGGGCCAGCGCGATCAGCAGCGCCAGCCAGCCGCCCATCGACGATCCGACCAGCAGCAGCGGCCCCTGCGTCAGCCCATCGATCAGGGCCAGCGCATCATCACGCCAGCTGGCGAGCGTGCCGTCCTCGAACCGGCCCTCGCTGGCGCCGCAACCGGCATAGTCGAGCCGCAGCATCGCCCTGCCCTGTTTGCCAGCCCAGGCGTCGAGCGCGAGTGCCTTGCTCCCTTCCATGTCGGACATGTAGCCCGGCAGGAAGATGATGGTCGGCCCCTCCCCCGGACGATGGCGATAGGCGAGGCGCAGCCCGTCGGCACGCGCGAGAAATGGGGGGGAAGATTCGGGCGCGTTCAAGTTTCAAAGGCTCCATCGCTGTGGACCGGGGCACGGCATGGCCCCGGATTGCCATGTTTTGACGGCAAAATAGCCCTTTCCCGTGAAAGTTCAAAAAAAACGCATTGCCGCATTGACAGGTCTGGAGGCCGCCGTTAGAGGCGCACTCCTACCCCGTGCCCAGATGGCGGAATTGGTAGACGCACCAGCTTCAGGTGCTGGCGATCGCAAGGTCGTGGAGGTTCGAGTCCTCTTCTGGGCACCACTGACGCCTCTGGATTCGTCCAGAGGCGTCCGGTAAGCGGCTGGTTTTACAGCATTTTCCGACAGAGAATCGCCAGACACCGTCCGGCGAAATCCGGCTAGGGCCACCAGCAGCAGCCACAAATGTTGCTCTTTTTGGTGCTCTCGGATTGACCCGGCTTTGCTGGGAAATCGACCATGCTGACCTACATCCAGATCAATGCCGCCAAGCCGAGAGAGAAGGCCTGGAGCCTGAGCGACTCGCAAGGTCTCCTTCTCGTTATTCAACCTAACGGCTCGAAGCTCTGGCGCTTCAAATATCGTTTTCTCGACAAGCAGAAGACTCTCCATCTCGGCGGCTGGCCGCAGGTGAGCCTTGCCGATGCCCGGGTGCGGCGTGACGAGGCGAAGAGGAAGATCGCGGAAGGCCTCGATCCTGCGCTGGAGAAAAAGCGCGCAAGGATCGCCGCCAAATATGCAGCAGCCAACACCTTCGAGGACGTGGCGAAGGAGTGGCTCGTCAAATGCGAGCGCGACGGCCTCGCCCCGGTGACAGTAGACAAAATCCGCTGGCTGCTCGCCAAGGCCTATCCGATCATAGGCAGCATCCCGATTGCGCAGATCACTCCACACGAGGCGCTTGCGGTGCTGCGCAAAGTAGAGGCGACCGGTGCCTTTGAAAGCGCACGGCGGATGCGAAGCGTCCTTAGCCGTGTTTTCCGCTATGGCGTCGCGACGGTGCGATGCGACAAGGACGTTGCGGCCGATTTGCGTGGTGCAATCGCCTCGCCAAAGGTCAAGCACTTCGCCGCCATCACCAAGCCGTCGGAAGTCGGTGCGCTGCTGCGGGCCATCGATAGATACAGCGGTCACAAGGTAACGGTGATGGCGATGCGGCTGTCGCCGCACGTTCTGCTCCGCCCGGGCGAACTAAGACAGGCGGAGTGGGCCGACATCGACTTCGAGGAGGCCATCTGGTTTATTCCGGCGGAACGCATGAAAATGAGAAGGCCGCACCGGGTGCCGCTGTCGCGGCAGGTGATCGACATGCTCCGGGAACTTCACGAGCACACGCACTGGTGGAAATATCTATTCCCATGCCTCGGTAAGCCGCGGAAGCCGATGTCGGAGAACGCCGTCAATCAAGGCCTGCGCAAGCTCGGCTACACGAGCGACCAGATGACGGCGCACGGCTTCCGTGCGATGGCCGCCACCCTTCTCAACGAGAGGGGAGAATGGAATCCCGATGCGATTGAGCGGCAACTCGCGCATGTCGATACCAACCAGGTTCGACGGGCTTACGCCAGAGGCGAGTATTGGGACGAGCGCGTACAGATGATGCAGAGTTGGTCAGATTATCTCGACGAGTTGCGAGATGGCGGCAAGATTCTCCGCCCCAGCTTTCCAGCGGCGCGGCGCGTGGTTTGAACTCGGTGCGACACGCTGGTGATCCTCGGATCGCCAGCGTGCTCCAAAAGCGCGAATTCATGCCAAGGAACTTGTAATGCCCAAGGACGTCAAGCCAACTCCGCTTGCCGTGCCTGTCGCCCGGGTCGCGACCGGGGCTCCGGCATCCAGCGCCTCGATCACCGAGCCCAGCGCTCCCTTGGGCTGGAAGGGCGAATCCCCCTAGAGATTGACGACGAAGTTCGGCTGGACGATCTGCGCACGGGCAGCGCGCGCACGGCACGAGCCGGTGGCGATCGCGCTGTCGGTCATCACCGGGTCTCAGCCGGCGGCCTGCGCATGGGCTGCGATCCCGTCCTCATCGGTGGCGACGACCAGAGCGACGCCGGCTCGCGCGCCGATCGCCGCGCGCGCCATGGCGATCGTGCGATGCAGCAGACTGCGCCCCGCAATGAGGCGCAGCGGCTTGCGCGGCAGGCGGGACAAACCCGCCCGCGCCGGAATGACCACCACTATGGTCAGGCGACCCCGGCGTGCAGCAGGTCATGCATGTGGAGCGCCCCGACCAGGTCGCCATCCTCGCACACGAACAACAGGGTGATGTTGCGGTCATGCATAATGCGCAGCGCTTCCGACGCCAGTTCATTCGGACCGATCGTCTGGGGCTTCACGGTCATGACACGGCCGACCGCGTCGGTCAGATTCTGCTTGCCGGTCACGGCCCTGCGCAGATCGCCATCGGTGAAGGCACCAATCAGTTGACCGCTCTGGTTGACGACGGCCGTGCCGCCCAACCGCGCACGCGTCATCTCGATCGTGGCGTCGAGCAGCGAGGAATCTTCGCACACCTGCGGCACATCGTTGCCCGCCAACATCAGTTCGCGCACCTTTACGAGCTGCGCGCCAAGCCGGCCATTGGGGTGGAACTTATAGAAATCATCAGCCGAAAAGCCGCGCATTTCCATCAACGATATCGCCAGCGCATCGCCAAAGGCCATCTGCAAGGTGGTCGATGTGGTGGGCGCCAGCATGTTGGGGCAGGCTTCACGCACCGCCGGCATCAGCATGCAGACATCAGCGGCCTCGGCCACGGTGCTCCGCGCCTGCGCCGTCATCGCCAGCAGAGGGATGCCGAAGCGCTTGCAATAATGGATGATCGGTCCAAGTTCGGTCGATTCACCTGAGTGTGACAGCATCAGCACCACATCGTCGGGGGTCACCATGCCCAAATCGCCATGGCCGGCATCAGCCGGATGCAGGAACAGCGCCGGCGTGCCGGTGGAGGTCAGCGTCGCCGTCATCTTGCGCGCGACGATGCCGCTCTTGCCGATGCCGGTGACGATTACGCGTCCACGGACATTGATGATGGTTCCAACGAGCCGCACAAAGGCCGCGGAAAATTCCCGGTCGGAAAATTTGGCTTCGAGTGTATTGAGCCCCCTGGCTGCCAGGGCGAGACTGCTGCACGCTGTCTCCACAATATGCGCACCCGAGCGGAACGGCACGATCTTCGAAATTGTCGACACGCTTCTTATCCTTCTTTCCGCGTATCGCCGCCGATATGTCCGACTGATGCCCGCGGTGTCGATGCGCCTTGACCAGCGCAACGTCCATCCCTTGTTCCGCGACCCCAAGCCGATTTCTCAATCAGCACCCGGCAACTGTCTACGCCATTCCAGGCACTTATGACAATGCGTTTCGCAAGTGCAAAAAAGGCCCGCAGCATTGCGGAAAAAGCTAATTTAAAGAAATTTTAGATGAAACGAACTAAATTACAGATGAGCAGAGGAACTTTTCCTCCTGTCGGCTTAGTGGTTGAAAGAACCCTGCACCCTGGTTGCACCAGTAACCAAGCCGGTCAGCTGATTGGTTTGGTAGAAATCGCGTTCCGAGCCCTCATCGCGCTGCATGCGGCATAGATCATCGCCTTTCCGGCGATGTCGTGCTCCGTTCGGAACTTGCTGAAAATGTCGAGAAGTGCGTAATACTGCCACGGCTGAGAGAAGCGCACACTGCTAGCGCGCATGGTGTTCAACATCCTTGTCGGGAACACCGACGATCACGCCCACGATCACGCCGCGCTATGGGCCGGCAAGGCGCTGGCGCCGACCCCGCCTATGATATCTGTCCGCAAGCTCGCAACGGTCGCGAGGTGAACCAGGCGATGGCGGTGATCGGACCGGATCGGCGCAGCCTGCTCGAGAATTGACGCCTGTCCGCGCCCTCCTTCCTGTTGAGCGACGCGGACGCGCGAGAGATCATTAATATTCAGGCCGAGATGATCTTTGTCGCGTGCCCGGAGATTTGCGACGATGCTGGATTGGCCAAGGTCGATCGCGCCTTCCTGTGGCGGCAACAGCTTCTCCACGACTATGCGTTTGAAGATTACGTTGACAGATCGCCAGCCGGGCTCTGACCTCTCAGATCGGATCATCCGCGACTGAAGCGTAATTGCCAGTCAGCAACTTCAAGCTACTATACTGGACAAGGGTCGCTCTTCCCACCTTTACCGTGTCGAGATCGCCCGACTGGATCAGTTCATAGATGCGAGAGCGGCTCAGACCCGTGATACGCACCGCTGTAGAGATACGCACGGTCAGTGGCTCGATCCTCTTTTCCCAGGCACGCTCGATCATTTCTGCCCCCGTTGTGCGATATCGCGCGCGCGAGTGAAGCTGCGGTCGCTCTCGAGGAACGCGGCTAGCATGGCCGGAATCAGATCGGCAACCGGCTCCTCGACGCCATAGGCAGAGGCGTACAACTTTGCGTAGGATTGCAGCGATGCCTGCAGGTCTGGCGTGATGGTTATGGCGAGCTTGACCGGGGTGCGGTCGGGCAGCTTGCCCAATTTGAGATCGGCCATGTCAGCTTGTCCTTTCCCGCCAGGGTGCCAGCACAAGATCGCGGGTGACCAGCACGCGCACCGGCGCACCCGGACGGATCGTGATAGTCGGCTGGATATCGAGGTTGCGCTGCGTGATATGGTCGCCGGAGCGCGCGGTGTTCGACTGCGCGGATTCGCGGATCGACTGGACGAGATCGCTCTCGCCTGAGATAGACAGTTCCGAGCCAACCCCGAGCATGGTCGCTATCGCCACCCCCTTCAGCAGCGACCATGTGTGGAAGTCGACTTTGTCCGAAACGCCCGCATAACCAGCAGCATCCGTGGCGGGCATATTGTCGAACTGGATAGAACTGCCATTCGGCAGGATCAGCCGCTGCCAAATGACGAACGCGCGTCGCTGCCCGAACGCGACCACGCTGTCGTACTTGCCAATCAGGCGGGCACCTTGCGGCACGAGCAGGATGTTGCCAGTGACCGTGTCGAATACGTTCTGTGTCACCTGTGCGGTGACCATGCCAGGCAAATCGGAGTTCAGCCCAGTGATGAGGCTGGCAGCAATCACGCTGCCGGCAAGCAGGCTATTAGGCGATATGGGGTCAGCCAGCCCATTAGAGTTGATATGCCCATCGGCGCGCGTGAACGCGAATTGCTCCTTACGCGTGCCGGGCGCGGCCTGCGGTGCCGTCGGAGCGCTCGGAGCAGCCAGCGTTGGATCGATCGAGGCAGAGACAGTGGCAGTTGGCCCACCCGACACGTGCGCCATCAAACCAGACTCCCGCGCGGCCTTGAGATCGGCGAGGCGCTGTTGCCGGGCAGCCTCTGCAGTATCGACATGTTGGGGCGCCGCAGTCGCCACAGCTTGCTGCTGCGCGCGCAGGATCGGACGCCCGAGATCGCCTGGCAGTGGCGGGCCGAGCTTGGGCGCATCGCCGTAGCTGTTAGGCAGCCCTGAAAGCGCGTCGGAGGCAGTCTTCGCCATCGGCTGCGACAGTTCGCTATCCTGGGCAACCTGCCGGAAAACTTGCGGCTTCAATGCCATCCAGGCGATGCCCATCAGGCTTGCCGACCCAAGCGCCACCGCACCGATGATCGCGCCGCGCTTGAACCGAATGGCGCGAGCGGGCCGCGAGCGGATCGACAGAGTTTCGGGATCGACTTTCGGCGGCGCGGCAGACTCCGGGGAAGCTGCGACGAGATCGGTCATGTGCCCCTCCGCTTGGCGGTAGGCGACACGCGATCAATGTGTACCACCTGCTGTTTCTTCGTGCCGAGCCGGAGTTCGGCGGCATTGAAGATGCGATCGACGACATAGAATCGCTCGCGCAGACGATAGTTGACCAACTCGGCCTTGCCATCCGTGCCGATCACGAACAGCGGCGGCGCCTCGCCGGTCGCCAGCGACGCTGGAAACTCGACATAGGTCTTCGACCCGTCGTCGAACACGCGTAGCGGCCGCCAGGCCGTCCGGTCGCCGCGGATAGCATAGTTGAAATGCAGCTGTTCGATGGCGAGGCCGCTGGCAATCGGCACCGCGGCTTGCGTTGCTTCGGCCTTGCGGCGCAGCGCGATCAGCTCGTCCTGCGGATAGGTCCAGCGCATTGACGACAGGGCCGTGCCTCCGGTGCTGACCAGCCCGACATGATAGGCACGCCTGTCGGTGGTGATGACCAGGTTCGTCAGCAGGCCGGCCGAGATGGGTTTCACCAGCACATGGGTCTGCTTGGCGGCGCCCGAACCGCTGGTCGTATCACCAATCACCCAGCGCGCGGTGTCGCCGCTGGCAACTGCGACGAGGTTTTCGCCAGGCTGGAGCGCAATGTCGGTCACCAGTCCCGGCGCGGCATAGACCTGATAGATCGTGCCCTCGCTGAACATATAGACTTGCGATCCGCTGACGAACCCAGTCGCGGCCGGTTGCACTGTCGCACTCCGCATCGCCGCCTGCACATTCCTCAGCACCGATGGCACGGTTTGTTCCTGGGCGAGCGCAGGGCTCGCCGCAATTAGTCCGGCGAGCGCCGGCAGCATGAGATAATTCATGGGTTGGTCTCCTGTTTGTTCGTGGGAACCAGTACGGGTTGATTGGCACCGAGGGCGGGATGGAAAGGCGATGCGAGCGGGAGGTTCGCCGGCGGCTCGGTTGCAGGACGCGCAGCGGGTGTCGGCGACGGCGAGGGCGCCGTGTCGAGTTCGCGGCTCCAGTCGATCGCATTGACGTAGATGCCGAGCGGGTTCTTGCGCAGCATATCGGCCGAGGTCGGCGGGCGGGTGACGGTGGTGAGGATCGCGGTCCAACGGCTTACCCCGGTCTGCGAACCGCGCTCGAAAGTCGTCTCGATCCACTGCACCTGGAAGCTCTTGTCCGAGGCGCGGACCACGCTCGTCACCTGCACCGAAACCGTACGTGTCCCCATATTGGCGAACGGCAACGCTGAGCGGGCATATTCGCCGAGGAACTGCGCGCCCCGCTTGGTTACGAAATCATAAGCCTCGAGCCAGTCGCGGCGCATCAGTACCAGGTCGAGCGACACCGACCGGACGTTGGTGATGAAGTGCGAGAGGTGCCAGGCGACCTGTGCGTCGGTCGGCCGATACTCGGCATCGGCTGTCTGCACGGCGCGCGCCTCGCCCAGCCGATCCACCTCGACGACATAGGGTGTCACCCGGCTCTGCAAGGATTGCCAGATGAGACCTGCCGATGTGCCGCCGGTCAGCGCGAGGCAACCAAATGCCATCAACCGCCAGTTTCGCGCCTGCACCCGTGCCGAGCCAATCCGCTCGTCCCACAGTTGTCCTGCGCGCTGATATGGCGTCTCGGGAGGTGGCGTGCGCCCGTAGCGCTGCGCACTTCGCTTGAAGAACATGGTCAATCGTTCCTTTCCTTGAGGTCGGGGGTGGCGGATGCGCCGCCGCGATCACCGTGCTGGAGCGCATGGATCGCCTGGCTCTGACGATGGCGGTTGGTCTGCTGCTGGCGCATCGCGCGCGCCCAGGCGGGCGTCCCGCCGGCCGATTCAATCGGATTGGATGGCGGTGAGCTTCGGTTGAGCGCATCCCAGGCAGCCTGACGGCCGCCGGCCGCAGCCTCGCCAAGACCAAGGGTACCGCCGACGCGGGACCGCGCGGCATTCCCGGCCGCCTGCGCAACACCGCCCAGGCCCGCGCCGACCGAGGGGCTCGCGGCCGTCTCGCGACCAAGCTGGTAGGCAGTTGACGCAGCGGACCCCATTGCCGTGCCCGAGCGGACCGCGCCCAGGGCCGCACCGGCCGCCACGCGCGCTCCGCCCACGGCGGCGCCGCCAGCCAGCATCGTCACGCCGGCAGCGCCAACGGCAGTGCCGAGGGCTGCACCGGCACCAAGCTGGGGTGCGCCCGACACCAGGCCCGAGGCGATCGCCGGACCGAATATGCCCAGGCCAAACAGGGAAAGGCTCGCGAGCACGAGGCTCATGGCCTGGCCGATGTCCGGTTCCTGGCCTTGCAGCGCGTCAGTGAACTCGGTGAAGAAATTGGAACCGATGCCGACGATAACGGCGAGCACCATCACCTTGATGCCGGAGGAGACGACGTTGCCCAGCACGCGTTCGGCAAGGAAACTCGTTCGGTTCCAGAGCGCGAAAGGCACAAGGATGAAGCCGGCCAGCGTGGTCAGCTTGAACTCGAGGATGCAGACGAACATCTGCACCGCAAGGATGAAGAAGGCGACGATCACCAGCGCCCAGGCGAACAGCAGGACCATGATCGTCAGGAAATTGTCGAAGAAGGTCGTGAACCCGACCATCTCGCTGGCCTGTTCGAGCAGTGGCCATGCGGCCGAGAAGCCCGTCCCCGCAAGCCGCCCGGGCTTGAGCAGATCATCGGGCGAGAGCGTCCCGCCACCGGCCGTAAGGCCAGCCTGCGTGAACGAGCGGAAGATGATGTCGGCTAGTCGAGAGAAGCTGTTCAGGATGAAGGCGAACGCGCCGACGTACAGGATCTTGCGCAGGAACCGGCCGATGACATTGTCCTCGCCGCCCATCGCCCAGAACAGTCCGGCAAGCGTGATGTCGATGCCGATCAGCGTCGCGGTCAGGAACCCGACATCAGGCCCAAGCAGTCCGAACCCACTGTCGATGTAGGTGATGAACGCCTGAAGGAAGCGATCGATGACATTGAGGTCGTTCAATTGACTGCCTTCCTGATGGAGCGAAGAGGTGTCGCGGGGCGCGGCTGGGGAGCTGGACCGCGCCCCACGACGGCGATCGAGGGCATGAGAGGGAGCGCCGCCGACCGCGGACTCGGATCAGGCATGGAGCCCGAGGGGGCTATTCAGGTGTGTAGGCCGATCCGGAACCGAGGAACTTCTTCGTCGCCGCGCGGGCTTCCGCCGCCTGCGTTGCCCGGCGCGCTTGTTCGACGGCCTCGCTGCGAAACTGCGCGGCCATCATGTGCTGGAGCTGGAACTGCTGCTTTGCCGTGAGCGCGAGAAGCTGGTTCGTCGCCTGCTGCGCTGCAAGCGAACCATCCGCGCCCTGGCTGCGTGCGACGATGTCGGCCAGCGCCTCGGTGTCCGACTGGATGTTCTCGACCACCTGGGCCTGCACGGTCATCGTCTGGCGGAACGCGCCCATGCTGGCGTCGAGGCGCCCCCGCGCGTCGCGTACGCGGGTATCGGTGCGCAGTACCGAGCTAAAGTCCTGGGGAAACAGCGACTGGAACTTGTCGTCGAGCTGGTCGACCCGAAAGTCGATGGCCTGCGCGCGGCCCATCAGCCGGTCGATTTCGGTGAGCTTGCGCTTGAGGGCGTCGAGCTGCGGGAAGTCGATGCGCGTCAGGTTCTTGCCCATGTTGACCAGCATCTGCGCTTCGTTCTGGAGTTGCTGGATCTGCTGGTTGACGGTCTGCAGCGTGCGTGCAGCGGTCAGGATGTTCTGCGCGTAGTTTCTCGGATCGAACACGACGCCGCCGAACTGGGCGTGTGCCGGGCTCGCCGTTATCGTCATCGCGCCCATGCCAAGCGCGCCGCACGCGCCGAGGCCGAGGACGGTCGCGATCACATGCTTTCGAGTGAGGACACGCATTACTTGTCTCCTTCTTGGGGGGCTTGGGAAGCGGGAGGACCGGGGAAGTCGGCGGCGAGGTCGGCCGCCCAGTCGAGGCCGACATCGCGCAGGAAGGCTTCGGCGAAGCGGTCATGCCCATGCTTGGCAAGGACTGCATCGATCCGGGCTTGCGCTGCGGGATCAGACGAGCCGCACAAGGCCAGCGCGATCGGGCCCAGCCCCAGTTCGAACAGCCGGTTGCCGCGTGCGGACTGGAGGTAATAGTGGCGCTTGGGGGTGGCCCGCGCGATCAGCTCGACCTGCCGGTCATTGAGGCCGAAGCGCGCGTAGATGTCATGACCCTGCGGCTCGATCGCCCGATCGTTGGGCAGCAGGATCCGCTGCGGGCAGCTTTCGATGATGGCCGGCGCGATCGCGGAGCCCGCAATGTCTGCAAGGCTTTGCGTCGCGAACAGCACAGCTACATTCTTCTTGCGCAGCACCTTCAGCCATTCCCGGATGCGGGCGGAGAAAAGCGGATGGTCTAGGAAGATCCAGGCCTCATCGAGGATCAGCAAGGTCGGGCGGCCGTCGAATCGCTCTTCCAGCCTGTGAAACAGATAGGTCAGCACGGGCGCGACCGCGCCTGCCTGGCCCATCAGCGCCTCGGTCTCGAAGCACTGGACGTCGGCCAAGCTAAGATGCTGTTCGGCGGCATCGAGCAGCCGGCCATGCGGGCCTTCGAGCGTATAGGGCTGGAGCGCAAGGCGCAGCGGGTTCGACTGCAGCAGCAGCGCGAGTCCGGTCAGGGTTCGCTCCTCGCGCGGCGCGGAAGCAAGGCTGCCGAGAGCGGTCCAGATCGCGTCTTTCACTTCCGGCGTTACGACCAAGCCCTCGTGCGCGAGCAGCGCCGCGATCCAATCTGCTGCCCAGCCTCGTTCGCCCGCATCCTCGATGTTCGCAAGCGGCTGGAATGCCAGCGTCTCGCCGTCGGCCTCGGCCGAGCCGAGCGCGTGATGGGCGCCGCCCATCGCCAGTACGGCCGCCCGCGCGCTGTTGCCCTTGTCGAAAATATAGACCTGCGCGCGCGGGTATCTGCGGAATTGCAGCGCGATGAGGCTCAGCAGCACCGACTTGCCGGCGCCCGTCGGCCCGACGACCATCATGTGCCCCACATCACCGACATGGGTGGAAAGCCGGAACGGCGTCGAGCCGGCGGTCTTCGCAACCAGCAATGGCGGTCCGTCGAGGTGCCCATTGCGCACCGGCCCGGCCCACACCGACGAAAGCGGCATCAGGTGCGCGAGATTGAGCGTATGCACCAGCGGTTGCCGGACATTGGCGTAAGTCTGGCCCGGCAACGAGGAGAGCCAGGCCTCGACCGCGTTGACGGTCTCGCGGACGCAGGTGAAGCCAAGCCCGTTGACGATCCTCTCGACGGCGCGGACCTTGTCCTCCACCGCCGTCCGGCTCCGGTCCCTGACCGTGATCGTCGTGGTCAGGTAGCCGAATGCGACATGGTCGCCGCCAAGCACCTGGAGCGCCTGGTCGGCATCGGCCACCTTGTTGTCGGCATCGCTGTCGAGCAATTGCGCGGGTGAATTATAGAGCACCTCGCGGAGAATTGCGGTGATGGACTTGCGCTTGTTGAACCATTGGCGCCGGAGCGAGGTAAGCGTCTTGGTCGCTTGGCTTTTGTCGAGCGCAATGAAGCGCGTGACCCACCGATAGCCAAAGTCCTGGTGGTTGAGCGCATCGAGGATGCCGGGACGGCTGAAGCTCGGGAAGCCGAGGATGGTCAGCGTACGGACATGCAGGTCGCCAAGGCGCGGTTCAAGCCCGCCGACCAGCGGCGTATCTGAAAGCAGCCCATCGAGATACATCGGCGTTTCTGGCGCGGCGATCCTATGATGACGGTCGGAGATCGCGCCATGCAGGAATGTCAGCGTCTCGCTATCGTCGAGCGGGCGCACCTGCGGCATGAAGCCGCAGAGCAGGTCGAGCACGCGGACGGTCTCGGCAACGAAGCTTTCCAGTGCGCCGCGCCAGTCGCGTGTATTTTCGCCATCGGGCCGCTCCACAAGGCTCCGTCCCGCACGGTCGGCCGCATCTGCCGGTGGCAGCCAGGTCACGGTCAGGTGATAGTGACTTTCGAAATGCGTCCCCGCCGCCTCGAAGGCCGCTCGGCGCTCGCCATCGACGAGCCAGCTCGCCGCATCGGCAAAGCTACTGTCGGGATAGGCCTGCGCCTCGCGCCGCTCCGCGTCGAAGAATAGCGCCCAGCCGCTGCCGAGTCGCTTAAGCACATTGTTCGCCCGCGCGCAGGCGGCGACCAACTCGGCCTCGGTCGCGGACTCGAGGTCTGGACCACGGAAGGCAAGCACCCGCAGAAAGCTGCCGTCCTTGTTGAGCACCACGCCGGGCGCCACCAGCGCCGCCCAAGGCAGGTGATCGGTAAGGCGCTCGGCGGACGCGCGATATTCGCCCAGGAACATCATTTCAGGTGCCTCAGCATGCGAAATATCCCTTCTGGCGGATGTGGCGCAGGAGGACCGGCGCGAAATCGGGATCACGGCGGGCGGCCATCACGGCGATGCTATGGCCGACGGCCCAGAGCAGCACCCCGGCCAGCCACTGCTGGAGGCCGAGGCCGACCGCTGCCGCCAGCGTGCCGTTGACGATCGCTAGGCCCCGCGGTGCGCCGCCGAGCAGAAGCGGCGAACCCAGCGCGCTGTGGATCGGCACCTCGTAGCCATCGATATGCTCTGATCCGGAGGACATGGCGCCGGTCACGAGATCAATGCTCCGCCGCCGAAGCTGAAGAAGGACAGGAAGAAGCTCGAGGCGGCAAAGGCAATGGAGAGACCAAAGACGATCTGTATGAGTCGCCGGAACCCGCCCGCGCTCTCGCCGAAAGCGAGCGTCAGGCCGGTCACGATAATGATGATCACGGCGACGATCTTGGCTACCGGGCCCTGCACGGATTCCAGCACCTGCTGCAGTGGTTCTTCCCACGGCATGCCGGAGCCGGCCGCCTGGACTTGGGCGGCGAGCGCCAACGCGAGGCCGATCGCGGCGCCGACAAGCGACGAGCGGTTGGCGATGCGGCGGGGATTGTGGGCAAAGGTCATGGGTCAGGTCTCCTTCGGGCTGGGTTTGGGGGAATTGAGCTTGGGAAGATCGGCGAGCGCGTAGGCGCCGGTGTCGGGATCAAGCCCGGCGACACGCGCGATCGTGGCGACGCGGCGGTCAACGCCGCGCCCGGCGATGAAGACGATGATGTCGATCGCCTCGGCGACCAGTTGGCGCGGCACGGTGACGACCGCCTCCTGTACCAACTGTTCGATGCGGTAGAGTGCGGCCTGGGCGCTGTTGGCGTGGACCGTCGCGATCCCGCCGGGGTGACCGGTATTCCAGGCCTTGAGCATGTCGAGCGCTTCGGGGCCGCGGACCTCGCCGACCACGATGCGATCGGGGCGCAGGCGCATGGTCGAGCGCACCAGCTCGGTCATCGACACATGCGGCGGACGGGTGCGGAGCGCCACCGTGTCGGGCAGCGGGCATTGCAGTTCGCGCGTGTCCTCGATGAGGATGACGCGGCTATCGAGCCTCGAATGTTCTGGGGCCATCTCGGCGAGCAGCGCATTGGCGAGGGTCGTCTTGCCCGAGCTGGTGCCTCCGGCGACGAGGATGTTGCAGCGCTGGGTGACAGCGGCGCGCAGGGCGTCTGCCTGGACCTCCGACATCAGCCCATCGGCGATATAGTCGTCGAGCGTGTGCAGCCTCGTGGCAGGCTTGCGGATGGAGAAACAGGGTGCGGACGACACCGGAGGCAGCACGCCTTCGAAGCGCTCGCCGGCGCAGCCCTCGATATGCGGCGGCAGCTCGGCCGATAGGATCGGGTGCTCGGCATGGACCTCGGCCCGGACATGGCTCGCCACCAGCCGGATGATCCGCTCGACCTGGTCCGGTTCGATGCGGGCCCCGGTATCGGTACGGCCTTCGCCAAGACGGTCAAGCCGTAGCGCGCCGTCCGGATTCACCATGATCTCGGTGACTTGGCTGTCGCGCATCGCGGCGGCAATGTCGCGGCCTAGCGCCGTGATCAGCATCCGGCGACGGCGCTCAGCCGAGGTTGCCGGCCCTGCGGTGTCTGGGCGGCCGCTCATTCGCCATTCTCCGAAGAACCAGCCAGGGTGCGCCGCCCGGTCGAGACTTGCCGTCCGACCTGGGTCACGAAGGCTTCGAACCTCTTGGCTCCGAGCGCGCGGCCCGCTTGGTCGTTTTCGGCGAGCGGCGTCTGGATCGCGAGTTCGAACCGGATGAAGAGGGCGAGCGTCTCGAGGATCACATAGGTGTCGCGATCGACCCGGCCGATCGCCTGCGTGAGCCGGTCGAGGCGGATCGCGAACCGATCCTCCAGCTCCGATGCGCCCCGGCGATTGAGCCAGGCAGTAACCGCATCGACGAGGATGGCCGACTTGCTGGCGCCGGGCCTGGCGGCGAGCGCTTCCAGCCGATCGGACACGGGCTTGGGCAGGAACAGCTGATGGCGGATCTTCTCCATGATCAAAATCCCAATTGGAGGTCGTCGGGGCGATCCGAGGCGGCATCGAGGCCGTAGACCGTGCGCACGGTGCCGAGCTGCTGGACCCGGTCCATCGCGCGGCGTTCGGCAGCCTGATCGCCATCGTCTTCGCCAAGGCCCAGGGGGTCTGCGACCTCTGGCTCGATGACGACTGCCGGTTCGATGTCGTGCGCGGGGTGACGCGCCTGCTCGAGGCCGCCGGCGTCGGCTCCTTCATCGGCATCATCTTGAGCGGAGAGGCGAATGTCGGCGCCGCGAACCTGTCCAGCCCAGTCATCCGGGCGAGCTGCAGGAAGGTCACGATAGCCGGCGCCATCCAGTATCGGTGCGGGCGAGAGCCGCTCTGTGAATCGGCGATCATCGTAATAGCGCAGCTTCTTCACGCGTATCGGGGGGTGTCCAGAGATCAGGACCAACCCATCGGTGGACGCAAGCTGCATCACCTCGCCGGGCGTCAGCAGAGCTCGCGCAGTCTCCTGGCGGCTGACCATGACGTGCGCGAGCCAGGGCGCGAGCCGGTGCCCCGCATAGTTGCGCATCGCGCGCTGTTCGGTCGCCGTACCAAGGGCGTCCGAGATCCGCTTGGCGGTGCGCTCATCGTTGGTGGCGAACGCGATGCGCACATGGCAATTGTCGAGAATGGCGTTGTGCTCGCCATAGGCCTTCTCGATCTGGTTCAGGCTCTGCGCGATCAGGAAGGCGCGAACCCCGTAGCCCGCCAGGAAGGCGAGGCTCGTCTCGAAGAAGTCGAGCCTTCCCAGCGCCGGGAACTCGTCGAGCATCATCAGCAACCGATGTCGGCCCTGTGCGGCCTCACCGTCCTTGCCGACGCCGTGCAATTCCTCGGTCAGCCTGCGGCCGATCTGGTTGAGGATGAGGCGAACGAGCGGCTTGGTGCGGCTGATGTCGGACGGCGGCACGACAAGGTAGAGCGAGATCGGATGCGCTGCTTCGACGAGATCGGCGATGCGCCAGTCGGAGGCGGCGGTCACGGCCGCGACGGTCGGGTCCCGATAAAGGCCAAGAAACGACATGGCGGTCGACAGCACGCCAGAGCGTTCGTTCTCACTCTTGTTAAGTAGTTCACGGGCGGCAGAGGCGACCACGGGGTGGACGAGCGGCGCATCCGGCGTACCGAGATGGTTGGTGGCCATCATCCTTCGCAGGGTCGCAGCGAAGCTGCGTTGCGGGTCCGACAGAAGGCAAGCGACGTTGGCAAGCGTCTTCTCTTCCTCGGCATAGAGCACATGGAGGATAGCGCCGACCAGGAGCGAGTGGCTGGTCTTCTCCCAATGGTTGCGACGTTCGAGCGCGCCCTCGGGATCGACCAGGATGTCGGCGATATTCTGGACGTCGCGGACCTCGTTCACCCCGCGCCGGACCTCGAGCAGCGGGTTGTAGCGCGCCGAGCGAGCGTCGGTCGGGTTGAACAGCAGGCAGTGCGAAAAGCGCGCGCGCCAGCCGGCGGTCAGCTGCCAGTTCTCGCCCTTGATGTCGTGGACAACAGTCGAGCCGGTCCAGGAAAGCAGGGTTGGAATGACCAGCCCCACGCCCTTGCCCGACCGCGTGGGCGCAAACGCCATGACATGTTCGGGGCCGTCGTGGCGCAAGTCATCGCGGTCGATCCGCCCCAGCACGACGCCGCGCTGGTCGAGGAGACCGGTACCTTTGATGTCCCGGCGCGTCGCCCAGCGGGCCGAGCCATAGGTGGTCAGGTTTTTGGATTGGCGCGCGCGCCATACCGAACCGAAGATCGCCGCGCCGCAGCCGACGAAGCCGCCAGCAGCTGCGATGGCACCGGCCTTGTCGAAGACGACAGGAGCATAGGCGTCGAACGAAAACCACCAGGGAAAGATCGACCAGGGACGGTAGACCGGCTGGCCCAGCAAGACGAACCAGGGGGCGCCAAGCTCCGGCTGATAAGCGAGCTGCGCCGCGGCCCATTGCGTCGCTGCCCAAATGCCCGCGAGGATGATCGCCAGCACTATGATGAGTTGTCCAATGAGTAGTTTTGTCGGGGTCATGCGGGCCTCCGCCCCGGTCTGGGAACTGACCGCGGGCTAGGGCATATGGTCCCAGAAGAACGGCCGAGGCGTCACGGCGTCGCTGGTATCGCGAGGCATCTCCTTGCGGTCCCCAGCGACCGGTTCCGGACCGGCGCCGTGTCGGGGTGGCGAATCGCACACGCAATTCGCTGGCTCATGAAGATCGATGGCGTCATCTCAACCCGCTGCCCGCCATGGTGGCGTTTGCCGCACTGGTGTCTTGCAGCGAAGCCTTCCGGGTATCGCGAAGAAGATGCTGACGCAGACTTTGCGCGATATGGACGGAATTGGCTGATCAGCTGTCATGTCCGAAAGGTCCGCAGTGGCGTCGATAAGCGCACCAGTGCGGCCCATCTGCTTTCCCATTCTGGATGCCCAAGTCTGGCCGGTAGCGGAATGTCTGAATCGGAGCTGGGTGGCGGGGATAGCCGACGCTCACGCGCAGGCAGCTAGCGACTAGATATTGCCGCTCAAAAGGCGTGGTGCGAACGTCCGGATCGGAGAGACGCTGCCGGACAGCATGCGTCCCAGACCTTGGCGTTGGGTGCGGTTCCATCGATTACGAAAGCCGCCCTTGCCGGTGTTGCAAAAGGGGTCCCTTTCGCAATGCATTGCAGACATGATCTGGTAGAGAACGACTATTCGCTTTAAGAGGCAGCATGTCCTCACAGCTTATCGCCGCACTCGAATTGGCAAAGCGCGCCGCCTTACGTGACCTGGTCTCGAAGTTTGATCCCAATCTTGCACGATGGGCGAACTTTAGGGCTACTACCGTCGATCCTTTCGCCGCTGCTCTAATGTTAGAACCCGTCCTAGAGGCCATAAACGATAAATGGATGCACACGCCCGGAGGCGGAGGCGCCCGAATTTCTCTCGCCAGTTGCGCTATCTATCTGATCGACCGATCCATCGATGTGGCTCCGGCCGAGATTGTTTCAGATTTGCTGAGATTTGCCGTCGAACACACAGTTGTCACTCGCGAAATTCGTGCTGTCGAAGGGCTGAAGGTTCAACATGCCATCGAACTAGACGAGGGGCTGTCGATCGTTCCCGGAGAACAACTTGTAACCGCTGGTCCAGGCGCCCTGATATTTTCGAACGGGAACGTGCCGTCCCATGGCTACGGGGCGCCGCCTCATGCAGCTATCGTCCGCTCCGAAACCTTCACTGTAGAAATCATGGCTCCTCCAACGGATGCGATGCCGCCCATGACCACCTTGCGCAATCACGAGAGCCTATTTGCAGCGGCAATGTCTGCCATTGTTCTTGCGTCGACGGGCGCCCCCCATTTTCGCCAAAGCTTTACCATCGTTGATAGTCCTGGCTGGCCGTGGATGGCTGCGCCAGGCTTTGGTGGCAGCGAACCTTTTCCAGTTCTGGTCCCATATTTGGCCGCTGTCGATCCTCAGCGCCTGATTGCCGCGTTTAAAGCACTTCGAAAGTTCGGGAACGAATTGGACCTTGCTATTGGAAAGCTCGAATCTTCGCGGCGGCGCCTTCGCCTCGATGAGCGTATGGTCGACCTCGGGACAGCATTAGAGATCGTGTTGATGCATGGCGCAGAGGGTTCCGGCGAGATCATAAATAAGGTGGCAACCCGGGCTGCTTGGCTGATAGGCGAATCCGGCGAGGATCGCTTGGCCACTTTCAAGACGGCGCGTGATCTGTATTCCGAGCGTTCGAAGGCTGTGCACACGGGCAAGCTAAAGACCACCAAGGCGCCGGCATTCCCGGGTGACGATTCCGCTTATGCCAAATATGACAAGCTTGTAGCGGATGTGATTTTCGCTATCGCGAAACGCAAATCATGGCCCGATTGGACTCGCTTAGTCCTAGATGCCGATGGCGTGACGTGATCTCGTTTTACGACATCCTGTATTCGAGCCTGCGGATCGCGAATCGCCCGTCGCACATGGAGCACTGGCGATCGCGCCGCAAATGATGATTATTAAAGCGTCGGGAACGGCTACCATGGCGTGATTGAAAAGCAGGCTTTTGCAGGAAATTCGACGGACTTTGATCGCGCTCGATGCTCGTCAGTCTGCTCGCATTAATTGCCACCCAACAATCTGGTCCTTGAATGGCTGTAAACGCATATAGGCACGCTTTGATAGATCGAGTTCATAGCTCAAACTTTTCTTTATTTCCGCATGGATGTGGATCGAGTTTCTAGCCTCGTAGAACTCAATAAGCTCGTCTCTTAACCAAGGCTCGAGTATACCCAAGAGACAGGCGCATTCAGCCTTGCGGTCGAATCTTACTTTGCTCTCGTCTGTTCTTCCCACACCCTCGTAGGTCGGGATGATCCTCTTCCCGTCGTGCTCAAGATGCTTTTCCAAGGCTTCTAATGCCTGCGAAGGTATGGATATCTGCTTCTTCATTGGAAATTCGGTAAGAGCAAAAACTTGTGGGTGGTTCGCCAAATTAACAAAAAGAATATGGTGAATAGCTGCCTCATACATTGATGCATATGAGAGAATCTGAGAGCGAATTTGGGCCCTCTGTAACCACTCGTCGGCACCAATTCCCTCAAGAAGCTTGTAGATAATCCGTGCCGACATGAACTCCTCACCCAAGCGAAGTGCTAGATGAGGATCATCAATAAAACTGAAGTACGATAGATGCCAATCTTCCGGCGGCAAGTGGGATCGAGTATATTCATCCACTGCCTGCTTCACGTCCGCATTGAAGGCCATCAGCGCCCATCTCCTTCGACAAGTCATTCAACCTAGAATGAAAGCCGTGTCAGGCGCAACGCTGCGCAAACTTCTGCCGTCACCCAACAGCGATTGTCCGGTGCCAAGCGGGGTCAGTCGGGCCTGAGAATTTGGTTCTGGCCAGATCTGACGTTCGACAAGTCGCGAGGGAACGGTAGCTTTGGCCTAAACTCGACGCGCCGGTCCGGCAGAGAGCATCCTTGCGGGAATGGCAAGTTTTAGGGAAGACGCATTGGCTTCTATGTGACCGGGATGGGCGCGTTGCTGCCCTCCAGCATGAGGCTTCTACAGGTCAGTGAATGGCGGCTTTGTTGGGTCGGTTTCTCCGAAGACGAAATTCGGGAGAGTCCCAAACCGCGTCCTTTGCAGCAATGTGCGGCAAACAGGCGTTCTCGCTCACCCGCGACCTTTAGCGTGTATCTTTGCTCGTTTTATGTGAAGCCTCTAGGACGGCCTCGTCGCGGTGCCCTGAACTCTAATTGGCTGGTCGCTGTCGATCAGTGAGGGTTCTTGATCCGCTTTTGTAACGGTCGCCTCCAACCTTGTGCTTCAACGCTTTTCTGTTCTATATTTGTGCCACTATGCCGACCTGCATAGCAACCGGTCCCGCCCACGTATTTGGAGTTCGCACAGCTTGCGCATCGCCGTCCCCTTCCTTGGCAGAGCGCGCCAAGTCTGAGCCATGCGGAGCGATCTCGATCATCTGCCGCTACACAAGCAGCGCGAGTTGGACCTTGTCGTGGAAATGCTGTTCCAGGGGCTTCGCGACGCCACCGGCACGGCGACCGGGCGGCGCAAGTCCGGGCGGATCCTCAAGATCATATTGTTCGGATCCTATGCCCGCGGCGACTGGGTGGATGCCCCGCTCGATGCCAACCGGTACAAGTCCGACTATGACCTGCTGGTGATCGTCAACCAGAAGGACCTGACGGATCGTGCAGCCTATTGGGACGAGACCGACCAGCGGATCGTCACTGCCTATAATTTCGAGAAGACGCTTGGCACGCCCGCCAATTTCATCGTCCACTCGCTGCAGGAGGTGAACGACGGGCTGGCGCATGGCCGACTGTTTTTCATGAATATCCTCAACGACGGCATCCTTCTCTACGAATCTGACGATCGACCGCTGAAGACGCCGGTTCCCAAGACGCCGGACATGGCCCTGGTGGCCGCAGAGGATTATTTCGCCGAGTACATGGCTGACGCAGCCGAATTTTTTGGCGGCTACCAAGATGCCATGCGCCGTGAGCATTTCAATTTGGCTGCATTCCTTCTCCATCAGATGGTTGAGAATCTCTACCAGGGCCTATTGCTGACTTTCACCTTCTACACCCCCTATGATCACAACATTTTGTTCCTGCGGGACCTTGCCGAGGATATCGACCGCAGCCTCTTCGACGTCTGGCCGCGCGGTACGCGGCGGGAGCGAGCGCTCTACCAGAAGCTGAAGGATGCCTATCGCAAGGGCCGTTATTCGCGCCATTACAGGATCAGCCGCGAGGACCTGGAATGGCTCGCCGGCCATGCCGAGGTTCTTGGGCAGCGCGTCCATGCCTTGTGCCAGTCGCGCATCGCCGAATTGCGCAGGGCTGTTACCGGCCAGGCTTGAGCCGGCGTCTTGCGCCCTTCGCACCTTTGGCTATCATGGGCGGCGGAGGCGTTGATCGCCGGCACCCGCCTCCCTCCTGTTCTGCCAGGCATCACTACATCCGTCCCTGCGGTCGGGTGGCAGGGGTTTTTCTAAAGACCTCGCGCGTCGCTAGCTCTCGCCAACCCCGGACCGTCCCGGGGCGCGACGACTGCTGGCCCGACGAGGTCGTGCGTTTCCATGCCAATGCGACATGCCCGGGCGCTTGCCGGCGAACGCCGCATCGCTGCGCAATCCGCCGACCCGGACTCCGGTGAGGACGCGCACGAAATTGGCGGCAAGGCCTGCAGGATCGAGGGGCTTTACCGGGCAGAGGCCCCGCGCCTCACCCGCTACTTTCGTCGTCGCATCGGCGAGGCGGACGAAGCGCCCGATCTCGTGCAGGAAGCCTTCGCGCGGCTCGCCGCCTTCATGGCGCGCGAGGGCCTGGCCAACCCGGCGCCCTATCTCCAGCGGATCGCACGCAATCTCCTGTTCGAACGGAGCCGCCGCCGCGCGCGCCGCATGGCCGCGGTCCATGTCGCCATCGGCGAGGAAGTCGACGTTGCAGTGCCGCCTGCCCAGGAGGAAGCCCTCGCGCATGCCGACCTCATGGCGCGCTACGAAGATGCCGTGCAGGGCCTTCCCGACCGGACCCGCGAGGCATTCCTGCTTCACCGCCTCGACGAACTGACCTATCGCGAGATCGCCGAGCGGCTCGGCATCTCCATTCCCACCGTCCAATATCATGTCGGGCGGGCACTGGCACAAATCTCCACGGCTCTTGAAACCGAATGACACAGATGGATGGATCGCGAACGCCCGAACTGCGCGAGGACGCTGCCTTGTGGTTCGCCCTCATGCGCGGTCCCGAAGCCGAGACGCAGCGCGTCGAGTTCGAGACCTGGCTTGCCGCCGATCCGGCGCATCGCCAAGCCTATAGCCATATCAGCGAGGTGTTCAGTCTCGGGAAAGGGCTCAAGCCCGCCGTCGAGGTCCCGGATACACGTTGTCTTGTGGGACAGCCCATGTTGCTCGCCTGGACGATGGGCAGCCCGCTCCTCATGCTGCTGCTCCTTCTTGTGTCCATTCCCATGCTGCTCGGCCTGACCGTGCTCGCGATGCGCGCGATTGGCCCCGGGCATCCGCTCATCCAGGCGGCCGAAGTGGGCAGGGCACAGGTTGCCGAGGCGAGCCTAACCACGTCGCCCGGGGAAGTGCGGGCATTCCGACTCGCTGATGGTTCCCGCCTGATCCTCGATGCCGACAGCCGCGTGCGCGTCATGCTCTCGGCCGAGCGGCGCGACCTGGCGCTGATGCGTGGTCGGGCGCGTTTTGTCGTCGCACATGAGCCGCGGCCCTTCGTCGTCGCTGCTGGCGGAGGCTCCGTCCTCGCGCGCGGCACAATCTTCGATGTGACGCTTCGTGGCCATGGTGCCACCGTCGCGCTCATCGAAGGCCTCGTTGATGTCCGCCAGCCTGGCTTGGGCACTGTCGCAGCATCGTCCCGGGAAAGCGGCGAGGTGACGCGCCTCACCGCCGGCCATGGCATCGCGATCGGTGGGGGGAAGGGGGTGGCGCTTCAGGCAATCCCGGTGGTCCAGGCCGACTGGCCGAGTGACCTGCGCGATTTCAGGAACGTGCCGCTGCGCGATCTGCTGGCGGAGGCGAACCGCTATGCCGACAGGCCCTTGCTCCTGGCCGAGCCCGGGCTCGGCGACCTGCGCGTCTCGGGCATCTTCCGCGTCCGCGAACCCGCGCGCCTTGCCGCAAACCTTGCAGAACTGCTCGATCTCTCCCTCGTCCAGAGCCCGTCAGGCATCGCGCTTGGCCGACGCTGCGCTGCGCACGAAAAAAATTTGTGTTCGCCCTCATAAATTTCGCCTGACCGACATGGATGCCCCTGAACAGCCTGCAACGGGACAAGGGGGTAACCATGAGCAACAAGAGAACGAGTGCATTTTTCCTGGCGGCGAGCCTGTGGGCGCTGGCCGTTCCGGCCGGGGCGCAGGAACCACGCCAGGAGTTGCACCTGCCTGCCCAGGGGCTCGGCGATGCGCTGCGAGCGCTCGGCAGCGCCGCCCGGCGCGAGATCATCTTCACCCCCGAGGCCGTCGCCGGCAAGTCCGCCGCTGCGCTCGACGGCGCCTATACGTTCAAGGAGGCACTCGACACGCTGCTGGCTGGCAGCGGCCTGTCTACGGTCGAGCGCGACGGGACGGTGCTTATCGTGGGGCGATCGCAGGCGCCGCTAGCCCCGGCGGCAGCCCATAGCGAGGATGCCGCGATCCTGGTGACAGGGTCGCGCATTCGCGGGGCACCGCCGGCCTCACCGGTCACCGTCCTGAGCAGTCGCGAGATCGCCCAGGCCGGGCAGACCGACCTTGGCGAGGCAGTGCGCACGCTGCCGCAGAGCTTCGGTGGCGGCCAGAACCCGGGCGTTGCGCCCGGTGCGCCGGGCAGTAACAACAACCAGAATTCGGGCTCGAGCATCAATCTGCGCGGCCTCGGGCCAGATGCGACATTGACGCTGCTCAACGGCCATCGCCTCGCCTATGGCTCCTTCACCCAGGCCATCGACGTCAATGCCATCCCGCTTGCCGCGGTCGAGCGCATCGAGATCGTCGCTGACGGTGCCTCGGCGCTCTATGGCTCGGATGCGGTTGGCGGCGTCGCCAATATCATCCTGCGCAAGGACTATGAAGGCGCCTCCGCTACCGCGCGGCTTGGTTCCGCGACTGACGGCGGCAATACGCAGCAGCAATACAGCCTTGTGGCGGGAACGACCTGGAACGGCGGCGGCCTCATGGCGACCTATGATTTCGAGCGCGACACCGCGATCACCGCCCGGCAGCGCAGCTATACCCAATATATGCCGGGCAATACGACCTTGCTGCCTGCGGTGAAGCGGCACAGCGCGGTGCTGGGCCTGCACCATGCGCTCTCTCCCGACCTGACCTTCAGCATCGATGGCCTCTATAATTGGCGGCGTGCTCCCACTGTCCTGCAGGTGCCTGGCGGGTCGCGCTACACGACCGAGCCGACCAACCAGTCCTTCGCGATCGCGCCGTCGCTGTCGTTCCAGGCAACGCCCTCGCTCACCTTTGCCATCAGTGGCGTCTATGGCGAGGACCGGACCGACACCAGGCAGTTCACCACCACTGCGGCCGGCGCGGTCAGCGCCTATCCCTATTGCTACTGCAATATGGTCAGATCCCTCGAAGCGACATCGCAGGGTGACCTCTTCGACCTGCCTGCCGGCACGGTCAGATTCGCCGGCGGCGCCGGCTATCGCGACAATGGCTATCTCAACCGCTCCACCAGCCTGCCCGAGCCGATCGACGTCCACCAGGACAGCTATTATGGCTTCGGCGAAATCTACGTCCCGCTGGTCTCGCCAGCACAGGCGGTCGCCGCCATCCATCGCCTGTCGCTCACCGGCGCGCTGCGCTACGAGAAATATCCCGGTATCGACGACGTGCTGACGCCCAAGCTGGGGGTGATCTATGCGCCGAGCCCGGACTTGGATCTCAAGGCATCCTGGGGCAAATCCTTCAAGGCGGCAACGCTGTACCAGCAATACCAGCCCCAATATGCCTTTCTATATGACGCGACGACCCTGGGTGGTTCGGGCTACCCGGCGGGCGCGACCGCGCTGTTCACCAATGGCGGCAACCGGGCGCTCAAGCCCGAACGCGCGACCTCCTGGTCGGCGACCCTCGCCGCCCATCCCCGCGCTGTTTCCGGGCTCCGGCTGGAGGCCAGCTATTTCGAGATCGCCTATCGCGACCGGGTGGCGCAGCCGTTCCAGGGCACCGACTTCTACAACGCGCTCGGCCGGCTGCCCCTCGACGATTTTGTCGATCCCTATCCTGATGCCGAGCAGCAAGCGGCGCTGATCGCCGCATCGCCCGTCCCGCTCTTCAACTATTCGGGGCAGGCCTACGACCCGGATGCAGTCGTCGCCGCCGTCTATAATACATTTTTCAATGTCGCGCGGCAGAAGATCCGCGGCGTCGACCTCATGGCCCGTTATGATGCTGAGCTCGATAGTGGCGACAAACTGTCTCTGACAGGCTCGGCGTCCTGGCTGCAGTCACGCCAAAGGCTCGACTCGTCGCTGCCTTTTACCGACCTTGCCGGGACGATCTTCAACCCGCCGCACTGGCGGGGCCGGGGCGGAGCGACATGGACGCGCGGCCCCCTGAGCGCATCCGCCTTTGCCAACTATAGCGGCGGAGTGGACGACACCCGCAATAGCCCCGCTGTGCGAGTGGGATCGCAGACGACCTTCGATCTCGCGCTTGTCTACCGCCCATCGCAGGAAGGACTGGTCCCGGGCGTCGGCTTCGCACTGGCCGTCCGCAACCTTCTCAATGACAAGCCTGCCTATGCGCGCGCGGTGGCGAACTATTATGTCAGCTACGATTCCACCAACCAGTCCGCGATCGGCCGCTTCATCAGCGTCTCGCTGACCAAGGAGTGGTGAGCGATGACCGGTCCTGATCTTCCCGCAGCTGGATCCAGGCGAATGGCAGCGCGATGGCGGGTCCATCGCTCCGGTTGTCGCGCACGCGCAGGGAAGCGACATATCGCCCTTGGCGGACTTGCCCTTGGCATGGCGCTGGTACCGGTTGCATCCCGGGCAAGCCAGCCGCCCTGCGACCTGCTGCCGCTCGCCGCGCCGCCGGCCGAGGCCCGGCGCGAGATCAGCGCGCTCGACCTTGTCCGCCTACGCGATTTCGGGGGCATGCAGTTCGATAGCTATCCGGGGCCCCCGGCGGCGCTGTCGCCTGACGGCCGGCATGTGGCATTGCAGCTTCGTCGCGGTGACCCTTCGTCCAACCGCTACTGCACCGGCATCCTGGTGAAGGAGACCGGGAGCGCCGCGCCGCCCCGGATCGTCGCCGATGGCGGCGAGGTCATCCGGCTCTCCTTCGACAAATATGGCTTCTCCGGCCTTGTGGCAGGCGCGCCCGTGCCCTCGGTCCTGCGCTGGGCGCCCGATGGCAAGCTTCTGGCGTTCACCAAGGCGGTGGGCGGCATCATGCAGCTGTATCTCGTTCGCCCCGATGGGACGGATGAGACGCAACTGACGCATTCGAACGTGTCGATCGACGATTTCCAGTGGCTGCCAGGCGGCGAGGCGATCGTCTATTCCAGTCGCGCCGGCCTGATCGACGCGGAGCGGCGGATCGACAGCGAGGCGCCAGGCGGATGGCGCTACGACCTGCGTTTCTGGCCCCTGGCCGGTGGCCGGCCACACCCGCCATCCCCGATCCCGAGCCGGGCCGACGTCATCACGCTGGCGGATCGAACCGTGCGCCCGGCAAGCGATGCGCAGCGCCTCGTCCTGGAGCCGGCGGGCACGCCGGGCTGGCCGACTGGGGCGATCCAGGCCCTGCCGCTGGGCAGCGGCGCAGATCGTGCCTGGCTGGCACCGGCCAATCCCGATGCCTTGTTCAAGCCCAATATTCTCCATGTTTCGGTGAACGGCCGCGAACTGCCTTGCCCGCAGCAGGCCTGCAGCGACGTGATCGGCCTGTGGAAGCGTGATGATCGCACGATCCTGTTCCTCAAGCGACAAGGCGTGGCGCGTAGCGAACTGGCCCTGATGCGCTGGGACCTCGGCGCAGGCGCACCTCGGCGGCTGCTTGGCACCAACGACCCCTGGCTGGGCTGCCAGCTCGGGCCTCAGGAGCTGGTCTGTACGGCGGAGGGCGGCACTGCGCCTCGCCATGTGATCGGCGTCGATGTGGACACGGCCAAGGTCCGCACGATCTACGATCCCAATCCGGAATTTGCCGCAATCCGGCTTCGCCACCCCGAGCGCCTGGTCTGGCGCAATGCATTCGGCATCGAGACCTTTGCCGACCTCGTCCTTCCTTCCGGTTATCGGCCCGGACATCCCGTTCCGCTCATTGTCGTCCAATATGAATCGCGCGGCTTCCTGCGCGGCGGTACCGCTGACGAATTCCCGATCCAGCTGTTCGCGGCCCATGGCTTTGCCGTCCTGAGCTTCAATCGGCCGCCCTGGTACGCCCTCCAGGGAAAGCCGCTCGATCTTTTCGCCTTCCTCCAGGCCAACCAGAAGGACTGGCTGGATCGGCGCAGCGTCCAGTCCTCCCTCGAAATCGTCGTCGAGCGCTTGATCGCGCGGGGCATCGCCGATCCCGCCCGCATCGGCATCACCGGGCAAAGCGACGGTGCCTCCACAGCGTCCTTCGCGCTCATCCATTCGCGCCTGTTCAAGGCCGTCGCACTCAGCACCTGCTGCGAGGATCCGGCGATGATGGCCAGTCTTGGCCCTGGATTCGAGGACTGGTATGCGAAGTCGGGATATCCAAGGTTCAACGAGGATCGTCCCGATTTCTGGAAACAGGGGTCGCTGGCGCCCAATCTCGGGGCGCTGCCGCCGGTTCCCTTGCTCATCCAGGCGGGCGAGGAGGAGTTCCGCTTCGCGTTGCCGACCTACGCGGCAGTCAAGAATGCCGGCTGGCCGACCGAGATGTATGTCTTTTCGGGCGAGGGCCATGTCAAGCTGCAGCCAGCCCATCGGCTCGCCGTCTATGAGCGAAACCTCGCCTGGTTCCAGCGCTGGTTCAAGCCGAACGAGGGTGCAGCGCCATGAGGCTGAGTAGGGTCAGCCGCGACGGGCAGCGAGCCAGGCTTCGACATCCACGAACCGCATGATCCGCACATAGAGATGATCTCCCGCGTCCGGCACCGTCGCAAGACTGGCCTCCAGTGCCCGCCGGTCGAGGATCCCGCGCGCGCATAGTTCGCCTTCCAGCAGCATCGCGCGGATAGCGGCGAGGTTGCGTAGATAAAGGCTTCGCACGAGGCTGGTGAAACCGCCCTTCGAGGCACGCTGGACGATCCTGGCCGGGAGCTTGGGGGCATAGGCGCGGCGCGCGATCGCCCGGTTCATGCCATCCTCGTACCAGAGCCATGTCGGCTGCCGCAGGCAGGCCTCCATCACCGGTTGCGACAGGAGCGGATAGATAACCGGCATGCCGTCCGCGCCATCGAGATAATCGATGAGGGCAAGGCCGCGCATGATCGCCGCGACATGCTCGCGCTTTCCGACGGGAAGGTCTGCGAACTCGTTGATCCAGGGATGCGGCGGATGCGCTGTTCGTGCGTCGAGCAGCGCGGGAGCGAGCAGGCGCTCGTCCCGAGGCCACGTCCAGCCCCGACGGCGGCCCAGATGCTTCTGCAGCGATCGCCGCGCGATCAGGAAGGGCGAGCATTCGGTTACCGCGGCGACCTCCATCACCGTGCGCCAATATCCCGCCCCCATCCCCTGAGCTGCCATCCTGTCGCTTGCCGGCGTCGCCGAGCGCAGGAAGCAGAAGACATTGTCGCCGCCGCTGCCATACGCGATCGCCCTTGCGCCGACCTCTTGGGCGACAGAGCTGCCATGCTTGACGAGGCTTTGCGTGAAGGCGCGCGTGGAGGGCCGGGGGCGCTGCGCCGCGCTCGACACGGACAGGGCGACATCGGTTGGGGAAAGGTCCAGTTGATGCGACTGCAGGTCGAGATGCCGGCATACCTCGCTGGCAAATGCGCGTTCATCGCCGCTCCCTGTGCCGCTTACCAAGGTAATTGCATGGCGCAGGCCGGGGAGCGCCGCGGCGAGCACCGAGGAATCAAGCCCACCGCTCAAGGTCAGGGCCACCGGACCGACCTGCCGCGACCAGTGGTGGCAGGCGCTGTCCACCGCCTGCGCGACCTCGTCCTGGGCCTGTGCGAAAGATGGGAGGGCTGCGGCGTCGATGAACTTGGCCGGGCTCCATAGCGCATGATGATAGACGCCCTCGGGCCCGATATGCAGGATCTCGCCTGGCAGGATTTCCTTGATGCCGACAAGGGCGCTCTCCCGTCCGACCAAGTCTGGATAGAGCAGTTCGTCTTCGACGACAGTCCAGTCGATAGCATTGGCGCGACCGGTGAACGCCTCGATGAACGGCAAGTGGGACGCGACCACCAGTTCGCTTCCCCAGCGCCTATAGTAGCAGGGGCAGCGCGCGGACGGATCACGATAGATGCACACCGCATCTCCTCCCTCGATGCCGGTCCAGGCCACGAAAGCGCCCCACCGCGCTTCGATCGCTTCGAGAAAGGCAGCGGGCGCGGCGTTGGAATCGACGACCCCTATGAACGGGGATTCGCCCGGTACGCGCGAAAAGGCCGGCCCCACTATGTGAATGTCTGCAGGAACGCCGCCGATGCTCTGGGTCGGACCTGTCGCGAACAAGGCGTGAGCGCTCGAGACGGCACAGGGCGCCAGGCCCAGCCGCTCTGCAACCGCATCGGCCGCGGTTCGGGCCGGGGCCGGCCGGTCGCGCTCCAGCGTCACCACGCCGAGATAGGCGCCAAGCATCATAGCTGCAGGATCGGCGTGAAGCACGCGACCCGCTCATGCGTGTCTCCCAGGATCATGTCATGATCCTGGACCCAGCAATGCGCCTCGAACGGGTCGAGGCGCACGCCGAGCACGAGGCGGCAGGACATGTTTCGCGACCGCAGGAAATGCAGCAGTGCCATCGAATCGGGGAGGCAGGTGTCGCGCGCCGGGACGAGCTGCCGCGCCTGCACGAACAGCGCGGCTCTGGCTGCTACCCGGCCAGGCTTCATGGGCATCGACGGGCGGGACTGGAGGCGGCGGACCCACCTTATGAGAAGGCGCAGGGGAATGAGACGCACCGCAAGGCGCATCGCGATGATCCGCACGATCGCCGCCCCTGTCGCAAGGGGTCGGCGCTCTACGTCGCCTGTGGCGGGCGACGGGCCATCCTGCGCAGGTACCGTGATATGGCTCGGCTCCGCAGGGCGACCTAAATCCGCGTCGCAAAGGCCGATCCGGGCGAGCGTCTCGAACCGATTGGCGGGACCATCGGCACGGGCGCCGCCATGTCGCAGGGCGTTGAAAGCCTCGACCAGATGCTGAGGCAATTGGAGGTAGATGTCGCGCGCAACGTCGATGACGACGATCCGCCCTCCGACATCGCACCAATTTATGTCCGCGCGGGCCATGGTGCATTCTGGCTCCCTGCATGCGAGCGTCGCAGGCAAAGCCTGCCTCGCGGTTTGCGGTTTACGGAGCCTGGCGCATCCCCGGCCGGGAATGCGCCAGGGTAGATCAGTCGTCGAGGATACCGGCAAGGCCCTGGCCGGCAGGCGCATCGACCGTTCCACCGGAGATGCCCTTGGTTTCGACGCTCACCGCGCCGAGTTCGACGACGTCGTCACGGCGGTCTTCGCTGTTGCGTTCCATTTCGTCTACTCCTTGTAGCCGCTGGATTGCGGCACGAGAAGAATAGGATCCGGAGTTTCCGCGTGCGAACTTATATTATGCCGGAATGAGAGTCCTTGGGATTGGGCGGGCCGGACTATTATCATTAATATTGAGAATGCTTCATCATACTGGATGACTGTATTCACTGGCGGCTATTCATGGCTGCATTATCGTGTGGATCGCGAAACTCGACCGTGCGCGCTCTTGGTGATAGCGGGCCATGGCTCGGCGTGCCGCGCCGATCGGCGCCCTGTCGATCGTGGCGAGGAGCAGCGAGAATTCGCCGACGACATCAGGGAGGAGGCGATGCTCCAAGGCCCGCGCGCGTGCCAATGCGCGTGAGGCTGCTGCCACTGCCTGCGCCAACTCCTCATTTTGCGGTACGGTTGCCAGGATGCCGAATAGCCTTTCGGACGCTGCGGCCACTTGTCCCGGATCCAGCGCCTCATGCTTGAGCGCGCCGAGTCCTTTCCTTGCGCTCTCTGGCAAAGGACGCTCAAGAGCGATCTGGATCAAATGGCCATGCCAACGATAGAGCCCGGCGAGCCGGTCGGCATCGAGTGGCCGGACGCGAAAGCCTCCGCCCGGAAGCAGAATGACAAGACGCTCGCCCACCAGCCGGTTCAGGGCATCACGGACGGGTGTAGCGCTCGCACCGAACTGATCGGTGAGACGGGTGAGCTTGAGCATCGCGCCGTGCGCGAAGGCGCCCTCGACAATTTCATGCCGGATGCGACGATATATATAGTCTGCCGTGATAGGCTCGGGCGCCATCCTACCTCCATTTTGCGCATTGGGACCTCTGCGCCCCGCGCTCCGGTACGCTGGGCCCCTGCCGGTTTCGCTTCCGCTCGCAGGTATCGGCTTGGCGCGCCGGCTAGCCGCCTGCAGGATCGCGCATGCCGTTCCTGCTGGCGCTGGCCTTGTATCGGGGCATGTCGACGCTGACGCCTTGCCGGAGGCATGCAGGCGCCCGGCAGGGGCTGCGCTCTATGCCGACCTGTCGATCCCGTCGCCCGGGCAAGCACCGCCCCAGATGCTGACGAGTCGGTCAAGTAGCCGGACAATCTTCGCCCTGCCTTCCTGCGTGAGCCTGACGCGTACATAGCGGTGGTCGCGCTGTCGCCGGCTTCGCTCGGCTCCGTTTTCCGGGCTCGCGCCGCGGCGGCAGAGGACGAGGCCATCCCGCTCCAGTTCACCCACCTTGCGATGCGCGGTCGACGCCGGCACCTGCGAGGCCAGGCACAAGCTCCAGGCGTGCAGCGTGCGATGCTCGCACTCGGCGAGGTAGAGCAGGGCGAGCATGTCGAGGCGCGGGGTGGATACGAAGTCACTGCCGAGGCAATCACTTATCGCCTCGCGCATGCTGGCGAGAATCCGGCATGCCTGGGCGCGCAGTTCCCCATTCGTCGAGCCCGTCATCTGGCCTCCTCCCTATCCTGTCCCTCCCGGATCATGCGCAATCGCCCATCACTCCGATATGGCACCCAGGCGTGATGCCGAGCGGTCATGTTCGGAGCCAGAGCGTCACGGCGGCCTGCGATGTCACCCGCTTGAAGGTGGCTGGGCCGCGTCATGGTCTCGGCACTGTCTCGTGCCGAGGTGAGGGCGCTCTTCATTGGCTGGCAAGGCTCCACGCCGGATCGCGGTGGCCCTGACGGCGGCGTCGATGATGCCGCTCCGTGCCGACGATGAGGAGGAGAAGCATCGGATAGGACAGCTTGCCGACGACCCACCAATAGGCCAGCGGCAGGATGTCGGCGTCGAAGGCACGCGCGGCATGGGCAGCGAGCGCCAGGCACTGGATCGCCGCAACCCAGAGCGGCCAGAAGCGATTCGCCCTCAACGCGATCGCGAGCAGAGCGGCGAGGAGCGCCGCATCGATCCAGACGATCGACCACTGCACATCGCGAAAAGCCAAGGCCCCCTGCATGTTCGTAAGGCTCGTTGCAATCGTGGCGACCAGCATCGCCGCTGCCGCGAGACGCTCGGGGGCGCCGCCGCGCCAGCCGGCGTGGATCGCCAAGACGGTGACCAGCAGGAGGAAGGCCGCGATCGGGGTCATCGATGTCGCGGACGCGAGGGATCATCGCCGCCGCTCATCCATCGGCTCCGGATGGCTCTACGCCGATCGCGCTTGCCGGCGGCTTGAGGACGTCGCCGAACGCTTGCACGTCGATCCCGAGCTTGCGACCAAGCATTTCTAGCATGCGGTGGGCCTCGGCGACCTGTCCGAGCGCGCTCGATGTCAGCAACTGCGCGTTGCTGATGGCGGCCAGGACCTGATGGCCGGCCACGGGGGACAGGTTGCGGCCGACTTGCGCCAGGATCGCGGAAGTCGAAAGCTCGCCGCCTTTGGCAAACAGGGCTTGGAGCAGCTTCTCATAGGCGTGCAGATCGCTGGCGAGGGCGGCGATGCCCGGGCCCGAGGCATGCGGGCCAGATTTATTCGCCAGCGAAGAATCTGGAGAGGACCTCGAGGCCGACGGCCAGCATTCCGAAGCTTGCCGCGGCGGCAAGGACGAGGAGGATGAACCAGAAGAGGCGGTGGATAAGTCCGAGTGCATTGCGATCTACTCCCTTGTGACGAAAGGGAAGCAGCACCTGCCATTCGCCGACCTGCAACCCTTGACCCGGCACTGGGGGATCGCTCGCGCCGATGGCTACCCCCGCCAATTCGCCCCCCGATTTCCCGGGGGGCGTCATATTCTTGCCGCCGAACAGCATTTCGGCCGCCCGGCGTCGGTTGGGCGCGCCCAGGATTGCTACCGCCTCTGAAATATAGGAGTCCACCGTGCCGACGCCGATGCCGAGCTCACCCGCAATCTCCTTGGACGTCCGCAGCTGGAAGACATGCCACAGGCATTCGCGATGGCGGGGGGCAAGCCTGTCGGCAAGGGCTTCAGCCTCCTCCATCACTGCATCGCTCCTTCAAGGACCAGTAGGGGGAGAGGGCGGGCTGCCGCCCGCTCGATGGACGCGGCGGGGGCCGCGAGGATCATCTTGATTGCCGTTCGCACCAGCGTTGCACCTCCCTCCGCTCCATCATGATCGAGCGGCCCGCAGCACCTTTCCCAACGTATCCAATCCCATACCGTTTATGGTCAATTCTGGCCGCAGGGATAGTAGATCGCGAATCTCCGGTTTGCCACCCCGACGCGCGGGGAAGACATATGCCCGCGGCGGATGGCCGATCCGTTTGATCGGTTCGGTCGTGCGCACAGATTGCGTGATTCGCGGCGTCCCCCCCCCTATGAATGGCGCTTTGCAATCATGCATCTTTGCGGTGCGGCTTGTTAATACGTCGGACCCGCTCGCCTGCCAGCCCGCAGCGTTCCTGCGCGTTCCCGGGCTACGAGATCCTGAACCTGGCGCTCGCAGTGGCTTATAGACCCGCGCGGCCCCGAGGCGAGGGATGGCTTGGGATTGCTCCGCGGCCCGAGCCCTGGATTTCTTTCATCTCCTTCCCCCTGGCCCCCGCGCCGCCACGCACGCGATGCCCTCTCATTGCTCGACCGGTCGGCCCGCTGGAAATCCCCGCCACGATCTTCGGGGGGTGACCGCCTCGCGCGAAGGCCGCGATGACCAAAGGATGCGCTGTCGTTGCCCGGCCCGGGCACCGCCATCGCCTGGGGCATCGAGATCGACTGCCCTTGCGGAAAGGGGGCATATGCATAGGTCTGGTGATCACCGCTTCGGCTCCCCGAATGTGCGTATCCCTTCCGCATCGCCTCGGCGCCCGCGCCGGGCCCATCCTGTCATGCCGGCGCCTCCGCCGTTCGCCGCCTGGCGATGATGGCCGGTCCGATGGCTCGCCGTATCGAGGCACTGGTGCGTCGCGGGCGCGCCGGTCTGGCCTGGGAGGTGACGCGGCGCGACCCCGCCTATCGTGCTGACTGGGAGCGCGCGGCCGTCGCTGACAATCTACCATCCGGGCAAGACGACCGCCCGTTGGTCTCGCGCAAGGCTGCCCTGGCGCGCCAATGGGGGTTGCACTTTTGCCGAAGATCCAGGGGAGGATTCTATGCAGGTGGTACCGGTCTGGTCTGCCGTCCTCGATCCGTGCGTCCTGCGCGCCCGGATCGCAACTGGGCAGGCCAATGCGTCCTGTCGCTTCGATGCGCCGGCCCGCCGGGCGCGCCGCATCTCGGGGACAAACGGCGAGCATATCGCCTTCGACTGCCTGGGGGAGGTGGCGCGGATCGATTTTGTCGGGGAGAGGTTGCCCGACGAACCAGTGCTGCTGAGCTTCGAAATCATCGCCGACGAGCGGCTTGGCTCGCAGTTGGCCGCGCTCCAGCGGATCTACTTCCATACCGGGGCAGGCGAGCAGGCGAATCGCCTGCGGCGCCAGCATCTGTCGCTTCTCGCGGCAGATGCACGCACCGCAGGCGCGAACCTGCGGGACGTCGCCGAGCTAGTCCTGGGGCCAGGCAGCTGGCCCGGGGATGGCGAGCACCGCAAGTCGCTGGTCCGCCGCCTCGTGGCGGCAGGCATCCTGCTATGCCAGAAGGGACCTGCCGCAATCCTGCAATCCTGGCCTGACGGGAATGGCTGACCGGCGTTGTCCATCTTTTGCTTCGATGGGCCGGGCGTGCATGTCTGCCTCCGGTTCTGCGCTGGCGCATCGCCTTTTTGTCCTAGATCTCCGGGTCGGAGGGATGACGGCGCAGCGGAGGCTTCCGTGGAAGGTTCGAGGGGCGCATCGCGTAGGGGCCACGACCGCGCTCTAGGGCTCGCTGCCCTCGCCCCCGATCCCCTTGCGGGTCTCGGCCTTCGGTGACGATCGCTTGCGCAGGATGATGGTCGCCGCCCGGTTCGCGCGGCGGCGTTTCCTGTTTGCCTCTCCCGGCGTGGCGGGTGTGGCCGGCGCTCCCGGCTAGGCCCGTCGCGGCCAAGGACAACCCCGCCCGCTGCGCTCCTGCGGGGTGCTCCACATCCGTTCCGCCCTTGCGGTGTCCTTGCCCGCTGGAGCCGGGCCTCTTGGTCGCATGTCGCCGCCCACCCCCGCCTTTGCGGGGAGGCTTTGTGCCTTTTTTTAGGGTGGTGGAAAGGACAGACGATGCCGAATTCTTCAAGCCGCAGTGCTGCCCGTGAAGTCGGAAAGGGCGGGAACGGCGAACGCGCTACCCTCTATGACGAGGTGACCACGCGCATCGTCTCGGAACTGGAGGCGGGGCGCTTCCCTTGGGTCCAGCCATGGGGAAAGATCGAAGGGCCGGGCGTCAACGCCGCGCCCGGCCTTCCGCGCAACGCGGCGACGGCCCGGCCTTACTCGGGCGTCAACATCCTGATCCTGTGGTGCGCCGTCATCGAAAACAGCTGGCCTTCGCAAGGCTGGCTGACCTTCCGGCAAGCCCGCGAGGCGGGTGGATGCGTCCGCAAGGGTGAGCGCGGCGTGAGCGTGGTCTATGCCGATCGCTTCACCCCCAGGGGGGAGGCCGAGCGGGCGACGCGCGATGGCGACGAGGCCCGCGCCATTCCCTTCCTCAAGCGCTTCACCCTCTTCAACGTCGCCCAATGTGATGGGCTGCCCGCAGACCTTGCCGGCGATCCGGTGCCATTGGCCGAGAGCGAGATCGTGCCGGTCGCCCGGCAAGTGATCGCCGCTTCGGGCGTCGAGTTCCGCATAGGCGGGGACAAGGCCTTCTATGCGCCCGGTGCCGACTTCGTCGCCGTCCCGCCGCAGGCCGCCTTCTTCGATCCGGTGAACTGGCACAGGACGGCTTTTCACGAATTATGTCACGCGACCGGCCACCCCAAGCGGCTGAACCGGGATATGACCAATCCCTTCGGCAGCAAGGACTATGCCCGCGAGGAACTTATCGCGGAAATGGGCTCGGCCTTCCTGTGCGCCGCGCTCGGCATCGTCCCGACCGTTCGTCACGCCGATTATCTCGGCGCGTGGCTCGATGTCCTGCGCGAGGACAACCGCGCCATCTTTCGCGCCGCCAGCGCTGCCTCCAAGGCCGCCGACTGGTTGCTGTCCCGCCATCGCGAGGTCGAGAGCGCCCGCGCCGAGGAAAGGATCGCAGCATGATCCTGCTTCCCGATGACCTGCGCAAGGCACTGCGCGCGAACGCCATTCGCCACGGCATCGCCCTGCGCGGCGGCCTTGCCGAACCGGACTTCGTGCCCCTTCTCAAGCTGTTCAACCCGCTGGGCGCGTCGACATGGCTGGCGAGCGAACTCGCCGAGGATGGCGATACGCTTTTCGGCGTTGCCGATCTTGGCTTCGGTTGCCCCGAACTCGGCACGTTCAGCCTCTCGGAAATCGCTGCCATCCCGCTGCCTTATGGCATGGCCATCGAGCGCCATCTCGCTTTCGAGACAGCTCATCCGCTTTCCGTCTGGGCCACATGGTCGCGCCGGTCCGGCTCGATCCTCTGGGCGCAGGCGATGCTCCGCCGCCATGGCCCGGCTTCGGGCGAGACGGCTGCGGACCCTGATCTTCCACCGTCCTGACGGCGGATGACGCAAGGCGGCGCGTCATGCCGCCACCCTCAGTGCCGGTCACGTCCTGAGCATCGCAAACAGCGCGACCGGCACCTTTTGACGAAAGGCAAATGACCCATGAAACTCGACCATATCCCGCTCGACAGGCTCTATGTCGACAAGACCAACATGCGCTTTGGCCGCAAGGCGCCGGACGTCTCCGACATCCTCCCGACCATCCGCGCGCGCGGCGTCATACAGTCGCTTCTCGTCCGTCCCCTCGATACCGAAGGCCGCTTCGGCATCATCGCTGGAAGCCGCCGCTTCCACGCAAGCCGCATCGTCGCCGACGAACGGCGGGACGCGGGCGATATCGATCCCGACGCGCTGCTCCTGCCTTGCGCGATCATGGAGGATGGCGACGATGCCGCAGCCATCGAAGCCTCGATGATCGAGAACATGGCCCGGCTTGACGCCGACGAAGTGCGCCAGTGGGAGAGCTTCACCCGGCTGGTGCGCGAGGGACGCGGGGTCGAGGAGATCGCCATGACCTTCGGCCTGCCCGAACTCTCCATCCGGCGCGTCCTTGCGCTTGGCAACCTTTTGCCGCGCATCCGCGACCTCTATCGCGCGGAGCGGATCGACCGGATCACCGTCCGGCACCTGACACTGGCGAGCAAAAGCCAGCAAAAGGCATGGCTGGCCCTGTTCGAGGACGCCGACGCCTATGTCCCCACAGGCCACCAGCTAAAGGCATGGCTTTTTGGCGGCCAGTCGATCCCGGCCCGCTTCGCGCTCTTCGACATCGATGGTTTCAGCGGCGCGACCGTCGCCGACCTGTTCGGCGAGGATCGCTATTTCGCCGATCCTGACGCCTTCTGGACGGCGCAGAACGCAGCGATCGAGGCATCGCGCGCGGCCTATCTCGCAGAGGGCTGGGCCGATGTCGTCATGGTCCCGCCTGCCGAGCATTTCCATGCGTGGGAATATGAAAAGGCCCCCAAGCGCAAGGGCGGGCGCGTCTATGTCGATGTGCGCGGTACCGGCGAAGTGACCTTCCACGAGGGATATGTCACGCGCGCCGAGGCGCGCCGGATCGAGCGCGGCGAAGCCGCCGCGCCGCCCAGGGCCCAGCGGCCCGAGCTAACGTCCACGCTCCAGACCTATGTCGACCTGCACCGCCATGCAGCCGTGCGCGCCGCACTGGTCGGCCATCCCGCGCTTGCCCTGCGGCTGATGGTGGCGCACGCCATCGTCGGCTCGTCTCTATGGACCGTACGTCCCGAACCGCAGGCGACGCGCAGCGACGAGGTACGCGAGAGCATCGAGACATGCCGGGGCGAGGCGGTCTTCGACGCGGAGCGACGCGTTGTCCTGGATTGCCTCGGCTTCGGCAGCGAGGAACCCACCGTCACAGGCGGGAGCGGCGATGACTATGGCGTGGCCGGGCTGTTCCTGCGTCTCGTCGCGCTGCCGGACGAGGCAGTGATGCGCGTCCTTGCCGTCGTCATGGGCGAGACCCTGATGGCAGGCTCGGCAGCGGTCGAGGCTGTCGGCGAGGAGGTCGGGGTCGCCATGGCCGACTGGTGGCAGGCCGACGAAGCGCTCTTTTCCTTGCTGCGCAACCGCGAGGTGCTGGGCCGGATAACGGCAGAGGTGGCGGGGGAAGCGGTCGCCAGCGCCAATGCGGGAGAGAAGGCGAAGACCTTGAAGCGGATCATCGCCGATCATCTCGACGGCGCGGAAGGCCGGGACAAGGTCGAGCGCTGGGTGCCGCGCTGGATGCAGTTCCCACCGTCTGCCTACACGCAAAGTGGTGGCGTTGGCACGGTTGACGCCCATGCCAAGGTCGTCGCCGCGCGCCAAATGAGCGCTGGGGATTGCCCGGCGGAAGCAGAGGAAGAGAGGGAGACGCCGTTACCCCGGGCGGCATGAACGAAGGCGGGCGGGAGCGATCGCGCCCGCCCGCCACATGCTGGAAAATCGCGCCGCGCGGCTTTGTTTCGTCTCCATCCATGCTGGTACAGGCTCGCATGGCGCATTATGACGGCTGCGCGGATTTCGGGGGCGGAACGCGCGCGAACAGGGAGAACGGTGATGAAGCGCGCGGACACGTCGGAAATCGCGATGCGGATCATCATCGACCGGCCCGTGCCCGGCGTGTGGCACAGCCTCCAATCCAAGGACGGCACCCCGCTTGATCCGAAAAGGTCCGGCGATGGCGAACCGCTCGCCTTCGACTTCGCCGTGCGGGTCGGGACGGGTCCCAAATTCTTCGGTGACCAGATTCGCCGCGAAGGTCCCTCGCGCCGTTTCGTCTATGTGCGCGTGGGTCAGGCGGCGGGCGATCATGCCTCACCCTGGTCCCGCCGGATGAAGGTCGACATCCATGATATCGACCCGGCGCTGCTGGCGCGCGCGGCGGGAGGCGGGATCATCGTCACCACCATTTGCGGCACCGCCAAGGATGGCAGCCCCGCCTGCGCCACGGTCCCCGCGCTGCGCCGGGTGCAAGAGCGCTAGGACGCGGAAAGGCTGGCAGCGGGCGAAGCGATAGGGCGACCTCCCCCGATGGGCTCATCCTGCATGGGGTTCGATCCCGGATCGTGCCAGTAAGGGTCTCCTTTTTCCGATGACTCGTGCCGCCCTTGGCCTCTCTTGAAGGCTGGTCTGGCGGCGTGCGCGCCTTGTCCGTGCAACGGCTTCGCGCCTGTTTCTTCCCCGCCCCGGCGGGCTCCTCGCGCAACCAAGAAACAGGCGCTTCGCCGTCCTTCGCTCCCGCTGCGGCCGTCCCGATGCACGGCGGCGCGACGCCGCCCGATCGACCGCCATCGAGGCCGCATCGGGCGGCACTCGGGCAAGAGAAGGAGACAGATCATGGCACAGATCGGTAGCTTCACCCGCAACGAGGACGGCATCTACAACGGGGAAATCCGCACCCTCACGCTTCGCGTCAAGGCCACCATCCGGCCGGTCGAGCGCGACCACGACAAGGCCCCGGACCACCGCGTGAGTGCCGGCGGCGTCGAGTTCGGAGCCGGCTGGACCAAGGCCGCCCGCGAGACCGGCGCCGAATATCTCAGCCTCAAGCTGGACGACCCATCGCTTCCCGCGCCGATCTACGCGACGCTGACCCAGGGCGACAATGGCGAGCACAAGCTCATCTGGTCCCGCTGAAGTCCACGCCCCCCCCGCCGACCCCGGCGCGGGCCCCTTCCACGCCAGGTCGAGAGCTCGGGGCCGGGTTGGGGGCCTGCAGACCGGCGATCCCGTCCGCCATTCTCGATATGGCGTACCCAGCGC
>NZ_NOIW01000030.1:0-56217 GCF_002708645.1 Sphingobium sp. IP1 | reverse complement strand
CCCTAATTCCCGCCCTGCCGGTGGTTTGGGCGGGAATTAGGGGGGGCGGCAGGGTGCGAGCGGAAAGGCGCGCTCGAGCGGGCGTCGGCACCGTCAGGGCGCAATGGCAATGGAGCAGCTGCGCAGCAGGTTGCCACCGGTCGCGACGCGCCTAGCAGGGAGCGCCGGCCACTCCCGATTTTGAGAGGAAGCGGCCAGACCTACGCCGCCGCGCAGGCGCGGCGTCCGCAGCCCCCTTTCCTTGCCACCGGGATCGTGACCGCGAGGCATGAGATCATGAGGGTCTGGCTCGAGATCGGGAAAGCGAAATGAAGCTTGGCCGGCGATGGCCAAGCCGCCATCGATCGCCTGTCACATCATTGTCACAAAGCATCTTGAAACCGGCGGTCATTCGGGCAGAGTTGCGCCACGGACCAGGAGAGTCCTCCCGCTTCGGGAACAGAGGTTGCAGCCAAAGGCAGACAGAAACGCTCGCGGCGCGGCGTGAGGGACGTCGCCAACGGCCCGAGCCAGGAAAAGGGCGCCTTCATGACGTAACGGGTTGGGCCCGTCGGCATGGGCGCAGATCCCAAGTCATGAATCAGGAACAGATAGAGTCGCTCAGCAAGACCATTCTTCGTGCCCTGTCCGCAGACGCCCTTCATGAGGCGATGGACAGGATCGCCATAGCGCTAGGGTTTGACCGCTTTGCCCTCAGCGTCGACGTCGGCCTTGGCGGACATTCGGGCACATCAATGCTTGTGCACAGCTACCCGGCCAGCTGGGCGGATATCTATATCGGCTTCAACCTCGCCCAGACCGATCCGGTCCGAAGAGCCGGCGAAAGCAGTTTGTCGGGCTTTCGATGGCGCGAAATCGAACATCTCATACCGATTACGCCGATCGAGCGGGTCACCTTCGAGACCGGGCGCAAACATGGCATGGTCGACGGCTTCACCGTCCCGCGTCACCTGCCCGGTACGGTCACAGGCAGTTGCACCTTCGTCACCGCCACAGAACGCCCGCTCCCTGAGAGGATGCTCATCATCGCTGACATATTGGGCGCCATTGCCATCGCCCAGGCGAGCCGGTTGTCGGGGTGGCGGCGCCCCATCAAGAAACCGCGCCTCACCGACCGGCAACGCGACTGCGTGCTCTGGGCGGCGCGGGGCAAGACCAACTGGGAGATCGGTCGGATATTGGGCATCAGCAAGGAGACGGTGATCCAGCATCTTAAGGAAGCGCGCGACCGCTATGATACGAGCAACCGCGCCTCGCTCATCCTTTATGCCCTGTTCGACGGGCTGATCAGCTTTTCCGACATATTCCGCTGGCGCGAGCGGGTCTGATCGACCGCACCGCCGCGCGATGCGCGCGGCGGTGCCATCCCCCTTTCTGGGTATAGGCGGGGTCGGGCTGCGATGATGTCATGCGTGCATGTTCAATCATGACAGGAACAGCACATGGCTTCCCCGATCATCCGGGACCCGCATATCGACGAGGATATGGTGCTCCGCGCCATGTTCGAAGCGCGCAAGCGGGTCTTCATCGACCTGCTCAAATGGGATCTTCCGGTGCTGGCCGACCGCTATGAGGTTGACCATTTCGACACGCCAGACGCGCAATATCTGGTGCTGACCGATACGGAATTGCATCATCGCGCCTCAACACGGCTGCTGCAGACAAACCGGCCCCATATCCTCGCGGACATCTTCCCGCATCTGTGCGCTGGTCCGGTCCCGACCGGCGACCATGTCCGGGAGATCACCCGTTTCTGCCTTGATCGCGACCTCAGGGCCGCTGAGCGGCTTGACGCGCGCAACCAGCTCGTGATCGCGCTTGTCGATCATGCCCTGGCCAATGGCATCGGCTCCTACACCGGCGTCGCCGAGCGCTCGTGGTTCGCGCAGGTCGCGACATTCGGCTGGCGATGCGAAGCGCTGGGCCAGCCGGTTCGGCATAGAGATCAGTTCCTCATCGCCCTGCACATCCATATCGATGCAAGCACGCCGTCCATGCTTGAACGGGCGGGGATCCATGCCTCGCTTCAATATCAGCTGAGCGCCCCACGCCATGGGAGGCGCGCATGATGCGCCTACAGGCTTGGGACATCAGCATGCGGGAGACGCTGCTGCGAGACGGCTACTGCGTCATCGAGGATGCGCTGCCGCCAGACGTCATCCATGCGCTCAATGCAGATCTTGAACCCAGTTTCGCCGCCACCCCGCTCTGCCAGGGACGCTTCTATGGCGAGAGGACCAGGCGCTTTGGCGGCCTGCTCAAGCGCTCGCGCGACGCGCAGGCGCTCGTCCTCAACCCGGTCATCATGGACCTGGTCGAGGCCGTGCTGAAGCCCGCCTGCGACCGGATCCAGCTCAATGTCATGCAGGCGATCGAGATACTGCCCGGCCCAGCCCAGCAATTGCCGCATCGCGATCATAGCATGTGGCAGGGTGCCAAGGGGGCGCATGAATATCTTGTCAATGTGATCTGGCCGCTCGATGCCTTCTCCCGCGAAAATGTTGCGACACTTGTCTACCCCGGCAGCCATGGCGAAGCCGGCATGGCCAGGGCTGGACAGGAGGAACCCATCGTCGCCCAATGCCCGGCGGGCAGCGCGATCTGCTTTCTTGGCTCGACGGCCCATGGTGCAGGCGCCAATATCAGCCAGAGCGCCAGGCGTGCCATCGTGGTCGGATACTGCCTTGGTTGGCTCAAGCCCTATGAGAATCATTGGCTCGCCTATCCGCCTGCAGTGGCCAGACATTTCAGTCCCGAACTTGCGGCGCTGGTCGGCTATGCCCAGCATCGCCCCAATCTGGGCAATTATGAAGGTCAGTGCCCGTCGATCCTGCTCGGTGACAATCTGCCCGACCATGTCGGTGCGATCGATGCGCTGCGGCCCGATCAGGAGGCGCTGCTGGCCGCGTATTTGGAAAGCGCTGGAGAAAAGGCATGAGCCCGGCCCATGTGCTCGAGCCCACCTATGATGCGCTGCGCCGGCGGCTGATTGCCGGTGCCTGGCCGTCGGGCTTTCGCCTCGAGGCGACCAAGCTGGCGATGGAGCTGGGCGTCAGCATCACCCCTGTGCGCGACAGTCTCAGTCGCCTTTCGGGCGAGCGGCTGGTCCAGGCCACGGCAGGGATCGGCTTCCATGTGCCCCGTCTCGATGCCGCCGATATCAGCCAGTTGCTCGACTGGCACCAGATGCTGCTCGGCATCGCGGTGCAGCGGCTCGAAACCAACCAGGCCGCGCTGACCATTCCCCATGGCCATAATGGCATCGCGGATCATAGCGCGATCCTGTTCGGTTCGATCGGCATGGCGGCCGGCAATGGCGAACTGGACCGGGCGGTCGCCAATGCGGCGGCGCGGCTTGGCCCCTATCGCCGTATGGAAACCGAATTGCTGGCCGACGCCCCAGCCGAAATCGAGCGGATCGACCAATTTGCGCACGCCGGGAGATGGCAGGCGCTCAAGGCGCTCCTGGAGCATTATCATGAACGCCGGCGCGCGATCGCGTCGCAATTGGCCCAGGCGGTTCGCGACAGCTGATTGCGCGCAATCGACGGGGCCAAGGTCAAGGCCGGCACGATCATCCTCGCGTTTCCAATCCCGGCCCCGATCATCGCTGAAAAAGCGTTTGGAATTGCAACGCAATATCGCCTGAGGGAAGATGCCCCCACCCCGAAGGCCGAGAGGTTCCAGACGCACGCATGACCGAGACGCAATTTGATCGGCTGACGCCTCGCGAGTGCCAATGCCTGCTGATGGTGCGCGATCTCAAAAGTTCGGAGGATATTGCCCGCGCCCTCAATATCAGGCCCGGCACCGTCAACACCTATATCCGCGACGCGGTCGTCAAGCTGGGCGCGCGCGACCGCCGGCATGCGGCCCTGCTCTATGCCGAGCATCTGGCCCGGATCGTGCCGCCATCTACCACTAGCGCCCCCGAGAAAATAGGGGGCGATTTGATAGGTCTAGCCGATCAGGCCGATCCTGCAGCAGCTGTGCCACACGCCCAGAACGCCATCGATCGGTCCAGGCCGGAGGATGGTCTTGAGGGCGAGAGGCGGTCCGTCACCCCGCCTCGCGGGCAGGTCAATCTCGGCCTGCTCGTGCGGGAAATTCTCGATGGAACGAGACCGGACGGGATGACGCTGGTTACGCGGTCGCTTCTCACTCTGGCGGTCGCGATCGCGATCGGCTTCTGCTTCTTCGCGATCAGCGCTGGCCTAGGCATGCTATTCAGCATTGCCGATTTTCTCCGCCGCCTCTCCCACTGAGCCTTCCCCACACCGGCATCACAGCAGGTGCGCCACGATACTGGCGCGAGGAGAATGCGCATGTCCAAGCCGACCGACCATCCGCTCCATAGCGGCATCATGACCGTCGCTGCGGCAATCCAGCTGGCCGAGAAGTCTGCCGACAGCGGCATCGTCTCGACGGCCGAGCTCATCATCGCAACGATCAGGGTCCAGGAAGATCAGGGTCTTCCGCCCGGTATTGCCGAACCGGCGCTCGCCAAGCTGCGGCGCGCGATCGATGCCCATATGGAAAGCCGAACAGCGATCGTGGAAGCCCATGCCGAATATGGCCGGATCGCCAAGCGCTTCGGGGCCACGCCAGAAAGCTTCGGTCCGACCTGGCCCTGCCAGCAGGCCAAAGCGCCCTCTGCGCCTGTCGCCACGCTTGCAGCCGCCGCCTGAGCCCGATTTGCAAATGAGGGAAGGCCAGCCTTAATGTGGACAAGCGACCATGATCCTGCTGGCCTTCCTCATCCTTTCGGCAATCTGCTGCAGCTATGCCCTGGTGCGGGGCGGCAGCCCCGAGCGGCTGACCGCAGGAGTTTTTCTTGCAGGCACCTTCGCCTCGATCATGATTTCCATCCATGCGCCTCCCCCGCCAGAGGGCTTCCAATCGGCGATCTTCCTGGTCGATCTCGCCATGCTGATCGCGCTGGGGGCGATCATGCTGTTCGCGCGCCGCTACTGGCCGATGGCGATCACGGCCTGTCAGCTGCTGGCGGTGATGGGCCATGTCATCCGGTTGCTCGATCCGCAGATCGTTCCTGTCCTCTACTGGATCAGCACCGCCTTCTGGGCCGTGCCGCAGATGCTTTTCCTGGCGGCTGCCACCGCGCGGCATCGCAGTCGGCTCCGCCGCCATGGCGTCGACCCGGCCTGGTCGCGCCGGCCTGCCGCCGACCACGCCGGGTAAAAGGCACAAGCCCAGCGCAGCGGCATGTCGGGCCAAGAGCCGGACTTATCCACAGGTCAGACCTGCGTCATGCCGGAAACAAGGCGAGATGACCGATCAACCGCGCAAGGCGCTCCGACCTGGCAACATGGCGGCGCCAGGAAAGCCTGCCAGGATGCTAGCCGGCACCAAACGGCGGCGCGTGCCCCGAGCCCCTACTCCTTTGGAGGACGAGATGGGTGCAAGATTCATCCGATCGATCGGCGAGATGCGCCGTCGCCGCGCTGATCATGCCGCGCTTGTCCAATCGGCTGAACCGGCATGGGATATCATGCTCGACATCTATGCCTGCGCCCTTGAACGGATCGACCTCTCTGTCACGGCGGTAGGAATTGCCGCAGGGATTGCGCCGGCAACCGCGCAGAGATGGATCAAGAAGCTGGCAGCGCTCGGCGTCATTGAAAGGCTTGCCGATCCCCGTGATCGCCGCCGCAAGCTGGTGAGACTATCCCCGGCAGCGCTGGCGGCCATGCACCATTGGCAAACTGAAGCGCGCGCGATCTTGGAACAGATCGTACGTCGTGAAGAGCCATCGTGACGAACGGCCGGCCCCTCATTGCAGCCGCCCTGCGGACTAAGCTAGGATAGGATGATGCGGACCGATCTGGATCATTTGCCCGGCGACAAACAGCGCGAGCTCGAACGGGTCGTGCGGATCATCTTCGAGGAATTCGAGGATGCGCTGGCGCTCGCCAACCATGGCTGGAAGAAGCGCGGCCGGATCGAGAAGATCATTCTCTATGGCAGCTATGCCAGGGGCGGATGGGTCGACGAACCGCACACCGCCAAGGGCTATCAGTCCGACTATGACATTCTCATCATCGTCAATGACAAGCGGCTGACCGAGCGGGTCGACTATTGGCTCAAGCTCGAGGACCGCTTCAATCGCGAACTGGCGATCACCCACGCGATCCGTACCCCGGTCAATTTCATTGTCCATACGCTGCAGGAGGTGAATGACGGTCTGGCCCATGGCCGCTATTTCTTCATGGACGTGCGCGAAGACGGCATCGCGCTCTATCAGGTCGAAGACAGCGAGCTCCATGTTCCCAAGCCAAAGACGCCCGACCAGGCGCTTGCCATGGCACAGGAATATTTCGAGGAGTGGTTTCCTACGGCAAACCATTTCCACGCGTCCGCTTTGCATTCCGCGTCGCAAGGTTGGCTAAAAAAAGCGGCATTTGACATGCATCAGGCCACTGAACGGCTCTATCACTGCGTGCTGCTCGTCACGACCTTCTACACGCCCCATGTCCATAATATCGGATTCCTGCGCACACGGGCGGAGCGGCTGGATCGCCGGCTGGTCGATGTCTGGCCGCGCGAGCGGCGCATCGATCAGGCACGCTGGGAAAAGCTCAAAGAGGCTTATGTGAAGGCCCGCTATTCCAAGCATTACAAGATCAGCGAAGCGGAACTCAGCTGGCTTGGCAGACAGGTCGAGGATCTGGGCTGTGTGGTGCATGAAGTCTGCGCCGAACGGATAGCCGAGTTGAAGCGGACTGCCGGCGTTCTCGCCCGAACATCCAGGACCTGATCATTCGGGCAGTTCGCCCTGCTTGCGGATGGCGTCGGCAATGATCATGGCGAGCGACTCCTCCGCACGGACACGGGCGCCTAAATCCTTCGATGTCAGATCCTGCCGGATCCAGATCGGGGCGCGTTTGATCACGGCGAGAATGGCGGCCTGTACGAATTCACTCATATGCGCGCCTATGCCGGGCCTTGGCTATCGAGGCAACGCATCGGTCTCACACATCCGTGGGGCGCGGCGATGCGGGTGCAAAAAACATGATCCACTATAGTGAGTGGGCCGCCGCCGGACACGGATACCGCGCTTCTTGCCTTTGCTATCCCCGATGTCTCGACGTCATGTCCCTGCAGCGGAAAGAAGATTGCACTCAATATGCGCCGATTGGCTGTCCTTTGCGCTAGCCAATTGGCGACTGAGAGAAAGCGCAGGCCGATAGGTACTGGCTCTCAAACCCTCAGCTGCACATCATCGACGGTTTGGCCAACTGGCTTCGACCGCGGATCTCAAGAGCTTCGCTCCCTGCACATTAGTTGCCCCGGTAAGTCGAGTATCCATAAGGGCTGACTACCACCGGGACATGATAATGGCCCTCTTTGTCGGCAACGCGGAAGGTCAGGACAATTTCAGGAAAGAAGGGATTTGCAGACGCATCGGGATATTTCGACATATCGAATTCAAGGCGGTAGACGCCCGTGTCGAACAGGCCGCCATCGTCGAAGCTACGAACACGACCATTGGCATCCGTCGTTGATTTGGCCACTTGCTGCCAGACGCCATCCGCCGAGCGCTTGGACAGTGCAACAGGCACGCCCTTGCCGCCGGTGCCACGTGCAAGGTCGAGCACATGCGTGGAAATTTCAGCGGCGGTGGCCGGGAAGACGCTGCACCCATAGATTGAGGCGAATACGGCCAAGGTAGCTAGTTTCATGGTGACCTCCCCGAAAAGCGATGCTCTTTTCCAAAATACGTCCATTTGGCTCACGTCCTCCCGCCCGATGCTCAAAGCGGGCTGAGTGCGTCCAGTTCCCGCTATGAGAAATGTCGAAACGCGCCATCATTGGCGGGTGATGCGTACCAGATTCCAGTCATATCCCAACCGTTTGACGCGCTCGGCAAGCTCGGTTTTCATCTGGTCCGAAGGATGTTGGTCACGGGTCAGTACCCACAGATAGCGGCCGCTGGGTTCTCCGACGATAGACCAGCTATAGTCATCGCCATGATCCAGCACCCAATAGTTGCCATAGAATGGGCCGAAGAATGATACCTTGAGCTTGGCGTTGCCGCTACCCTCGACCAGCTTGGCCTTGCCGACCGATTCCTTCCATTTCGATCCCCGGCGTCCACGGTTGACGACCCGGACGGTGCCGTCCGGATTCATCACATAGTTGGCTGTGACGCCGTCCATGTCCTTCTGAAAAGGTGCCTCATATCTGAATTGCTCGAACCAGAGCCCCATATACTGTGCGAGGTCGACGGCTTTGGCGGGGGCGGGTACATTAACGTTACCAACTGGTCCGGGCCGCTGGATGAGCGCGCATGCGCCTAGTAGAGTCGTGGCAGCCAGCAGGCTGCCGATAATCAATTTTCTATGCATCTTGCTTTCACGATATGTTGGAATTTGCCTGCTATACGCACCGAATGTTGGATGTTTCCGTGAAGGAGGGAGACGCGCCGCTCGTACCACTTTAGTCTGGCAGCCGGACTCCGTTCCACGCGAACAGCCCGCCACTGTCTTGCGGTGTAAGCCCATCGAGCACATCGAGCAGCCGCTCCGCAGCATATTCCGGCGTGAAGATTTTTCCGGTCGAAATGCGGGCGGTGAAGGGAGCGGAAAGGGCGCTCCTTACGGTGCCGGGATGGAGGGCAGCGGCGATGGCCTGGGGATGTGTCCGCCCCATCTCGATCGCGAAATTTCGGATCATCATGTTCAGTGCTGCCTTGCTTGCCCGATAGGCATGCCAACCGCCAAGCCGGTTATCGCCGATCGACCCGACCTTTGCTGAGAGCACAGCGAAGATGGCGCGTCGATCTTTCGCAAGCCGTGGCAGGACATGTTTGGCGATGAGAGCGGGGCCGATAGCATTTATCAAATAGCTTCGTGCGAGTGCTTTGGCGTCCAGGGCACGCATCGTCTTTTCCGGAGCGATTGCCGCCACCTGATCGTGCAACATGCCGGTGCAGACAAATATCAGGTCGAGCGAGCTTGGCAGAGTTGCTGCTGCCGCGGCAATCGACGCCTCATTCTCCAGGTCGAAGCTGAAGGGCACGCAGTCCGGGGCCGGGACAGATCGACCTTTTCGCGAGCCGGTGTGGACCGAACTGAACCGTCCACCTTGCGCGAGACGGAGCGCAATGGCCTGGCCGATCGCGCCACTCGCGCCGAATATCGCCGCCGTTGCGGGTCGGGCCAGATATTTGCCTGTCTCATTTTGCAAAGCAGTCATCGTGCGACGGCTCCATTGACGCTAGCGTCGATCGGTTGCGACAGCATTGTGTCAGCAAGCAGGACGCCCGAAAGCCATGCGCCCTCGACCGTCGGTGAATGACACCAGTCTCCGCAGGCACCCAAGCCTATGCCAGGATTCCAGATGATCCTGCTCGACTGCGCATAGGGCTGCGAGAACCGCCAGCGATGGGCCTTCAAAAATGTGGGGGCAGGGAGCCTGATCTGGAAAAGTCGCGCAAAGGCGTCGAGAAGATACGCGGCAGCCTCAGGCGGCGACCATTCCAGATGATCCTGGGACCAGTGGCTGTTGGCGTGCAATATCCAACATTCACCATCACCCCTTTCAGGTTTGGACCTGTTGCATGCAACCATCGAGAAAATATCGACGTTGGTAGCGAACGGCGTTGGTACATCCAGTTGATGCGGAAATTCGACCATAACCGCCCAGCAAGGTGAGGACCTGACAGACGCGGCCTCGCGCGCAGCTTCGAGATCGTGAAGAGACAGCAGTGGTGCCGCCTGCTCAGCCGGAACGGCGATCACCACCGTGTCGAATGGACCTACGCAATCTCCCTCTGCCTGGATCATCCAACTTGAATCTTCCCTGACAAGAGATTGAACCCGGAACTCAAAATGGACGTCAAAACGCCGGCTTTGCTCGCGAACCAAGGTGGCCATTGCGGGCACCCCTACCATCGCATTCCCTGGGCCGTCGCTCCAACGCGCAACCCAGCCAGCCTTTCGCCAACGCCCGACTTCAGTTCGGAATCTGGGATCCCTTGCCGTGAACCAAGGCGCTCCCAAATCCCATGATGATGATCCAATTGCGACCGTTGTGAGCCTGCCACCGGGACGATGCCCCTTGTCGACGAGCATGATTTCACCGCAATGACGCAGCCGTCCTGCGCAGGCCAATCCTGCAATGCCAGCCCCGATGATGCCAATGCGAGGCATTTTATTGAGACTGCATGAGTGTCATGATCTCCCTACGGCTTGTGGGATCATCGCGGAAGCAGCCGAGCATCTTGCTGGTCATCATCGTTACGCCATGGGTACGTACACCGCGGCCGGTCATGCAACCATGACTTGCCTTGATGATGACAGCGACCCCATGGGGCTTGAGATTGTTCCAGATACAGTCCGCAATTTGAGCGGTAAGGCGCTCCTGGACCTGGAGGCGCCGGGCATATCCGTTCAGAACACGGGCCAACTTGGATATGCCCACGACCCTGTCCTTGGGAAGGTAGGCTATCGAGGCGGTTCCCGTGATTGGCGCAAGATGATGCTCACAGTGGGACTGGAAAGGGATGTCACGCAAGAGGACTATTTCATCATATCCTCCTACCTCATCGAACGTGCGAGAAAGATAGGTGGCTGGATCGATCTCATATCCGTTGCAATATTCTTTCCATGCACGCGTCACGCGCGCAGGCGTATCTCGAAGGCCTTCACGATCAGGATCGTCGCCCGTCCATCGCAGAAGCGTTCGGATAGCATGGTGAACTTCTTGGGGAGCTGAGAGAGGCTCTGGACCGCTTTTCGAGCTATCCTCATCGATAGGGACGAACCCGGCAGTAACGAAATTCATGACAGCTCTCGAATATCTGGCCGCCTGCCCCTTGCAAGCGATGCGAAGAGGGCATGCTAGTCAACTGAACAGGGCTCTGCGATATGACCAAATGGGAAGGAGTTGCAGTGACCAGAATATCGGATCCCAATTCTCTGATTTGCAACAGCCAGGTAGCGGCCGTGGTCAGCGATCCTCGGCGCGCCGACAATCCTATCGTGGCCTGCAATCCTGCCTTTGTTGAGTTGACGGGCTACTCCCAAGAAGAGGTCATAGGCCGAAACTGCCGGTTCCTGCGCGGTGCCGGAACCGAGGCCGAGCAGACGGAGATGTTGCGCGACGCTGTAGCCCAGGTGCGACCTGTCATGGTCGAGCTGATTAATTACCGTAAAAACGGCACCCCTTTTCGCAACGCTGTAATGGTTGCGCCGCTTTTCGATGACGAAGGCGAACTGGAATTCTTTCTGGGTTCTCAGATGGCCATCGACGATCGGCCGGTCAGCCGCCATCAGCAGGCACGCATGCGAATTGAAAATCTTAGTGGCCGTCAGCGTCAAATAATCGAGGCGCTTGCCCAAGGGCGCCTAAACAAACAAATCGCGTTCGAGCTGGGGGTTACCGAGCGGACGGTGAAGATGCACCGCGCTGCCGTTCTTCGAACTTTGGAAGTGCGGTCGGTGGCAGAGGCAATCCGGATTGCGATAGAAGCTGGCCTCTAGAGGTCGCGCCGCGCAGCGAACCGGGCCAAAGTCCTCAATCGGGCAGCGCTTATGCCAAACGGCTCCAGAGCGCTATCGCATGCGCGCAGGAGCGCTTCCACTTCAAGAGCTGTAGTTTCTGCTCCCAGGACCGTGACGCCGGTCTCCCGGCTTTTATCTTTGTCCTTGTTTACGGCCTTTCCGACAATGGCTGCATCGCCCTCAGAATCGAGGAGGTCGTCCCTGAGCTGGAAAAGAAGGCCGAGGTCGGTAGCATAGGACTTTAACGCGCTGCGCGTTTGCGCATTGCTTCGGCCCAGCAACATGCCTGCTTCCACTGCGAACCGCACAAGTGCGCCAGTTTTCCGATTGAGGCAATCGATGAGCCCTTCTCGTGAAAGGTCTGCTTCGGGATACAGATCCATCATCTGACCGCCGGCAAGTCCATCCTGACCGATGCATTTCGCAAGGCCCAGAACAAGTTCGCTGCGCACGGCCGCATCGGCATGGGTGCGCGGATCAGAGAGAATTTCAAAGGCCAGTGCCAGCAGAGCATCGCCCGCCAGGACCGCTGTGGCCTCGTCGAACCGACGATGAACGGTAGGTCGTCCTCGCCGAAGATCGTCATCGTCCATGCAGGGCAAATCGTCGTGGACGAGGGACTGAGCATGTACGCACTCAATTGCCGCAGCGACACGCAGTGCCGAACCCCGGTCACCCCCCAACATTTCAGCCACAGCCAGGGCAAGAGCGGCTCTAAAACGCTTTCCTCCTGCCGTAGCAGCGTAGCGCATCGCGTCGGCGAGACGAATATTGCGTGTGGGGCAGTCACCGATCGCATCCATCAGCACCGTGTCGACTGCTGCACGATCATCAGCCAGAATCTTGGGCAGATGCGGAGGGGCTTGCTCGGTCGTTACCACTGAAATGGGTCGAAATCGGATTGATTCTTCCGGTCCAGCCATTTCCTCGCGCAAGAAGCCAAGGCCATCAAGCCAGGAACATATTTCTTCAATCGCCTCGTCCGGGGCGGATGCGGCTGCGCTCAACCCTATTGTAGAGGCTTTCGCCAGTGGAATATGAGCCAAATCTTCAGCATCTTCGATCAGAAACGCCTGCGGACAATCAGCCGCCAGCGCCGCTTCGACCAGTCGGCGCGCATTCGAAGATGTGGGATCTCCAACAATCAACATGATATCGCAACGCGGCGCTATTTGCGTCACAGCAGATTGCCGGTTTGTGGTTGCATAGCAGATGTCGCTTGAACGCGGACCGACGCAATTGGAGAATCGAGCCTCTATCGCCTCGATCAATCGAGCTGAATCGGCGACTGAAAAGGTCGTCTGGACGGCGTAAGCTACTGGCGTTTCATCTGGCAGGGGGAGGGCGCTGACACTGGCCAGATCCGCTACTATCGAAATGGCGTCAGGGGGCAATTGTCCAGTGGTTCCGATTATCTCGGGATGGTCCGCATGGCCGACGAGCAAGACGTGGCGGCCTTGCGAATTCCATTGAGCGACCTCGGAATGAATTTTTGCGACCAAAGGGCAAATGGCATCCACGACGCGCAAACCACGTTTATCCGCCTGCGCTTTCACGGCGGCTGCACTTCCATGCGCGGACAATATCGTGACTGCGCCTTGAGGGATTTCGCTCACATCCTCAACAAAAACGGCGCCTAATTCCTCAAGCTGCTTTAGCACCCTTCGGTTGTGCACGATCGCATGGCGCACATAGACAGGAGCACCATGGACATGCAGCGCGTCCTCAACGGCTGCAATCGCACGTCGTACGCCAGCGCAAAAGCCACGCGGATTGGCCAACAGCACCCGTCTGGGCTCAGGAGAAAAAGCCTGATCTTCTCTATCGTCTGGTGCGCTGATCATCGCCTCATCCTATCTATCTGACATATTTTCAGTTTTTGGCTTTGAATACCATACTCCCCTTTGGACAGGTTGTGGCACTCCACCAATTCCATAGCGATGCCTTGAACCAGCATTCCTCAAACCAAGGCGATACATGATGTCATCAAAGCCTTCTGCAATCGTCATCGGATCAGGCTTTGGGGGACTTGCGCTTGCAATCCGCTTGCAAAGTGCCGGTATCGGCACGACGCTCATCGAGGCACGCGATCGCCCAGGCGGGCGAGCCTATCGCTGGGAAAGAGAAGGTTACATATTCGACGCCGGTCCGACCGTGATTACCGATCCGGCCTGCCTGGAAGAATTATGGATGCTTTCAGGCAATCGAATGGATGAGGATGTGACCCTCAAGCCGGTGAGCCCCTTTTATAGGCTTGTCTGGAACGATGGCACACAGTTCGATTATTCCAATGATGACGCGCTGTTGGAAAAAGAGATTGCCAAGCTCGATGCGAAAGACATCGAAGGCTACCACCGGTTTCTGGACTATGCGCGGTCAGTTTACCAGGAGGGCTACGTAAAGCTGGGTGCAGTCCCATTTCTTGATTTCAAGAGCATGTTGAAAGCGGCACCCGCCCTTGCCCGGCACAAAGCATGGCGGTCTGTCTATGCAATCTTATCGAGCTTCGTGGGGAACGAAAAGCTACGCCAGGCCCTGTCATTCCACACTTTGCTGGTCGGGGGCAATCCGATGAGCACGAGTGGCATCTACGCCCTTATCCACCACTTGGAGCGGGAGGGAGGAATATGGTGGACGACTGGCGGCACAAACGCACTCGTCGATGGGATGGTGGCGCTTTTTGAGCGATTGGGCGGAGCGCTCATGCTGAATGAACCGGTACGGGAAATTTTACATGAAGGGCGTCGCGTAACTGGCGTGGTCACGCAGGCTGGACGTCGCATTCATGCAGATCAGATCGCCTCCAACGCGGATGTTGTCAGCACCTATAAAATGATCGTTGGGTCTTCTCACGCATTGAGGAAAAGGCATTCACTCGAAGCTAAGCGATTTTCTCCCAGTCTTTTTGTTTTACATATGGGAATTAAAGGAAATTTTCCGAAAATCGCGCACCACTCGATTCTATTTTCCGATCGCTACGGTCCCTTATTGGACGACATTTACAAGGGGGGGCGCTTGCCGAAGGACCCGTCAATCTATTTGCATAATCCCGGAGCCAGTGACGCAAGCGTGGCTCCTGCCGGCAAATCGGTCTTGTACGCGCTCGCCCCTGTGCCGCATTTGGGCGCTGCGGCAGTCAATTGGGCGGAGGAGGGCGACCGCTATCGCCAAATCATCATAGGCCGCATTCGCGACCTGTTGATCCCCGATATCGAGGATCGGATCGAAATCTGCTTTCACTATACGCCGGAAGATTTCCAAAGGGATTTGGACGCTCATCTCGGTAGCGCTTTCAGTCTAGAACCGGTGCTGACGCAGAGCGCCTGGTTTCGAGCACATAATCGTGATGACCGATTTGAAAATCTTTTCCTGGTAGGAGCAGGTACCCATCCCGGCGCGGGCATCCCGGGCGTTGTCGGAAGTGCCAAAGCGACTGCAGGGCTCATGATGCAAACCGGGAGGCCCTGAGGCCCGTGTGAACATTGCTGTTCTATAGGCCTACAGAGCTCTATCGCTCACGCTCTATGGATGATCCGTTATCTTTCCAGCGCCAAGATCTGCTGCTCGGACAATAATTGCTGTTTCAGCATCCCGTAATCGACATCCTGCACGCTCCTGCCCTCCCGGATCGCGATGGATGCCGCAGCAGCGGCCGATTGGCCAAGGATCATGAAGACGGGCTCCATTCGGATCGAGCCATAGGCAATGTGCGATGCCGACAAGGCGACCGGGACCAGTAGGTTGGTCGCTTCCTGGCGCTTCGGGATGATCGCATCATAGCTGATCGGATAGGCGCGTTCAGGGCTGACCTCGATATTCCCTTCGTTGCGCGCAAAGCCTCTTGCATCGACGATCCGCCGGACATTGTGCGAGTCCATATTATATGATCCCATGCCGACCGGCCTGGGCGTCGCCTTCGTGCCGCGCAAATGCGGTTCGGCCATGACAAAGTCCGAAACCATGCGCCGCGCTTCGCGCACATAAACTTCCCGCGGCCAGTTACCATTGCCGGTGAATTCATCCTTGCACAGGCCCCAGCGCGACATTTCGGTGCGCGTCTCGGCCGGTACGCCAGGATCGTTTGCCATGAACCACAGCAGCCCCTGCTGATAGTCCACATGCTCCTGAATGATGGCAGCCCGTTCGGTGTCGGTTCCCTCGGGATAGCGGTAATTCATGCCGATATCATCGAAGGAGAAGGCACCGAAATTGTTGGTGTCGGTCTTGCCGTTGGGGATGCGATCGAATTTGCGGAAAAAGTCGCGATAGCCCGCATCCATATAGCGTTTGAGCAACGCATATTGGCGCGGATCATAATGGCGCGGCCTGGGAAAAGGCGTGCGGTTGGCTGGCACGTCGGTCAGGCACATGCGGAATGTATAGGCCTGTATGCGATGGTCGCCCGTGCCGTCCGGCGCGATCGGATCTGCCGTTACCCGCGGCAACAGGCCGCTGCCGGGCTTACCCGGGACGACATAGGGATCGACGTCCAGTGTGAATTGATGATTGGTCGTGTTGGCCATCTGGACGCCGTTCAACGTCTCGCCGTAGGTGGCATTTGCTTCGCGCCCGACCGCAAAGCCCACCCCTGCCCCCGCCATCAGATCGCCTTCATAGCTGGCATCAATGAAGACATGTCCGGCAAAACGACGACCAGTCCCGGAACGGAAGGCGACAACCCGACCGGCTTTCACCTCCACGGCCCCGTCCCGCCGATCGATCGGCTGGGATCGAACGACGGTAACACCGGCCTCCTTCAGCCAGGCCTCGTAAATCCCCTCAGCCACCTTGGGCTCGAACTGCCACATCGCATCGTCATTGACGAAATTCTCGGCGTTCTCCGGACGCCTGGCAAAGGTCCAGGCAGCCGGATCATCATAATGACGCTTCACCCGCCGATAAAATTCGAGCGAGAGGCCACCAATGGCGCGATGATTGCCGGTGTCGGACCAGCCCAGGCCATTGGTCGTCATGCCGCCGACATAGGCGTCGCGACAGACGAGCAGCACCGACCGGCCCAGCCGCCGTGCCTCGACCGCCGCAATGACGCCGGCCGAGGTGCAGCCATATATCACGATATCCGCCGGTGTTTGTGCAACCGTGCTGGCGTCGGCCGCGCCGGCCAGCAGAAGGGCCGCGGCGAGCATGGGGCGAAGCGCCTTGATCCTGCCAGCCATCAGAAAGTCGCCGCCACGCCGAAGAAGAAACGTCGGTCCTCTCGCAGCGAACTGAGCAGGCGCGCCGGATCCTGGAGATATTGCCGTTCGACGGACCGGGTGAGATTGATGGCCTCTGCCGTCAGGCGGACGGTCTTGGTGAGGTTGATCTGGGCCGAAGCGTCGAGTTGCCCCCTGGCCTGCATATAGGAGCTGCCGCCCGATGCGGCGCTGCCCTGCCCCTGCAGATATTTGCTGCGGTGGATATAGGCGACCCGGAAGGACAGCAATTCGTCCTCATAATAGCCGATGAGATTATAGCTATGCTTCGACAGGCCCGGCAATGGCAGGCCGCGTTGGGTCGCCTCGTCTACCAGCGGCGTCTTGCTGTCGACGAAGGTATAATTGGCCTGAATGCCGAGATTGTCGAAGGGCGCCGGCAGGAAACGCAGCGCGTGCTGATAGGCCAATTCGAATCCCTTGATGGTACCCGACTTGCCATTGACCGGCTGGGTAATCTGGAACAGGTCGTCCGGCCCCGTCGACAGGCCGGGCACGAATTCGGGCCGGGTCGTGTTGATGGTGAAGGAACTGACGTCCTTGTAGAAGCCGGCAAGCGTCAGCGCACTGGACGGTGCAAAATACCATTCGAGTGTCGCATCATATTGCGTTGCCTGGAACGGCCGCAGGGCGGGATTGCCACGCGATCCCGTGCGGGCGACGATGAATGGAATGAAGCTCACCCCGACATCGTTAAGACTGGGACGCGCGACCACCTTGGCAGCGGCAGCGCGGAACATGAGGCTGGGCGACAGCTCGAGCGAGAGGTTGGCGCTCGGCAACCAATAGTCGAAGCGCGATTTCGACGCGGTTGCCTGTGTGTCCGACAGATAGCCCGAGGATATGCGCTCGATACTGATATAGCGCACCCCCGCATTGCCGGTGATCGGTATCGATCCGACCTCGCTCTTGAAATTGGCCCGGACATAGAAGGCGAGCGTGTCCTGATCCACGTCGCGGATCGACACGCGGCCAAGCGGGATCGTATCGGCGCGAGGGATCGGCAGGCCAAATGCATCGCGTGCAACATCCTTGTCCACGGTCCCGGTCAGCAAGTCGCGTGGGAAATCGCCCGAGGCTCCAGGAAAGAAGCTGCTCATGCTATTGTCATAATTGAGCCCCGGCATCTCATCGACGGTGATGATGCCATCGCCATTCTTGTCACCAACGGCCAGCAGGCTTGCCGCGGAGGGGACGCTTTGTGGCGATTCCGAATAAAATTTGATCTTCTCGTAGCGCGAGCCAACCTGGATCGAGCTGAGCAAGCCCCAGTCGGTGCGGATGTCGAAATCGACACGGCCGTCATAGCCGCTGTTGTTGGTGATATTGTCGCCATCGAAGATCGATGCCAGCTGATATTGCGCCGGATCGTTACGGTCGAAATTGGTGTCGAGCGAAAGGTTGGGCACCGGGCCGCCCCCCGAGAAATCATAGCTCGCATTGGTGACATTGCCGGCACGCGGGACCACCACATAGGTGAAGGATGCGCCAGGGCCACCATCCGTGCCCTTGCCCTTGCTGTAGGAAGCGTCCGCCGACATCTTCACGACATCACCGTCATATTTGGTCGAGAAACCAAGATTGGTGGATCGGAACTCGGTCGGCTCGTCATAGATGAGCGGCCGCAGCGTCACGCCGGTGAAGGTGCCGCTGACGACGGTGCCATGTTCGTCAGCAACAGCATCGACGTCATTATTATTGAAGAGAATCTGGTAATTGGCGCTGTTGCGTTCCCGTTTCAGCCGCGAATAGGTGCCGTCGAGAATGATCTCCCAATTGTCGGCAGGACGAAACTGCAGCGAACTGTTGAGCGTCAGGCGCTGCTCCCGCCGATCATAGATGCGCGCCATGAAACGATTCGGCCGGAACAGGCCGGGGTCGTCGACGCCGTCACCATCGCCGTCGATGGCATCAGTACGGGTCCAGCCGCCGGAATCGAATGACTGTCCCTGGGTATGGGTGTTGGAATAGGCGATGCTGGCAAGGACGCCGAAGCGATCGTCGAAATTCTTCGAGATGAGGGCTGAGCCTCGGTAGCCAAGATGATCGGCCTGGTCGGTATAGGCACCCTGAAGCCGCCCGCTGATGACAAGGTCGTCAAGGTCGAGCGGACGCTTGGTCTTGAGGTTCACGGTGGCGCCAAGCGCCCCTTCGGGCATGTCGGCGGTGGGAGACTTCGAGACGACGATGCTGCCGATGATTTCCGGACTGATCGATTCTAGCGACGCACTGCCACCTGCACCCGGCCCCAGGAAGGTGCGGCCGTTGATTTCCAGGCGGTTCTGGGAAATGCCGCGGACGGTGAAGTTCGAGCCATCGCCTTCGCGCCGCGTGATCTGGACGCCGGTGATGCGGCTCATGGATTCAGCGACATTCTGGTCAGGCAGCTTGCCGATATCCTGCGCCGTGATGACATCGACGATGTTGCTGGCGCGGCGCTTCACATTGATCGACTGCTGCAACGAGCCGCGAATGCCGGTGACGATGATGTCCTGCGCCGCCTGATTGTCGGAAGAGACTATGTCATCTGGTGCAGCGCCCGCCGCTTCACTCCCCTGTGGATTGGGCTCACCGGCCGGCATCATGGTGAAAGCGGCTGCCGGGGTCGGACCGACCTTGCCTCGCTTGAGCACGATGGCGCTGCCGACCCTGACCATGACGAGATCCGTGCCTGCAAGCAGGCGCTGAAGCGCCTGCGACACATCCATTGCCCCTTTGATGCCGGAAATGGTGACACCCTCAGCTGTGGGGGCCGACACCAATATTTCGATACCCGCCTGTCTGGCAAAGAGCGGGATGCCGGTGCGCGCCGGTTGCGCGGGGATATCGAATCGCCGGACCTGGGCCGCCGCCTCTGCAGGCGAAGCCATGCTCCAGGCCAGGCTGGCTGAAGCCAACATAAAATAGGCGCGCGAAGCTCTCATACATCCTCCCCTGTCTGGCGCCCTGTTTTCTGGTGCGCTCTCGACCATCAAGAGACGGGCGGGTCGGTTTTCCGTCAGCTGCCTGCGATCTTTTTTCGCGAAAGGCGAATTTCCTCGGCTGTCATACTTACCGAAATATCGAGGGAAATGGCCAGGGTCCGCGCAAAACCTGCCGGATTATCGATCCGGAACAGGCCGACCAGCTTCTCATTGGCAAGGCTTGGGTCGGACAGCACCAATTGCTGCTTGTTGTAGCGATTGAACCGGGCAATGGCGTCAGACAATGTGTCCCCTTCGAGCGCGATTTCACCCGCTCGCCAGGCGAGCGACCTCTCTATCGCCTGCGGTGAATTGCCAGTGGCGGGAACCAGCGCGCCCCGCTCGAAGGTCGCAAAATCCCCGGCCCTGAGGATGGTCATGGCCCCTGCCCCGTTACGGGCCCAGGTTGCCACGATCCCCTCGGTCACGGCAATCTGCACGCCATTTTCGGTCCGACTGACGGAAAAGGCCGTGCCGATCGCCCTTGCCTGCGCAATGCCGGCATCGACGATGAAGGGACGCCGTCGGTCCTTTGCAACCTGAAACCAGGCCTGACCTCTTGCCAGCGTGACGCGTCGGCTTTCCTCGTCGAGGGCAACCCGCAGGTCGCTACCACTGTCGATCGTTGCGACCGAACCATCTTCGAGCGGAAGACGCCGAATTTCACCGCGCTCGGTCGCGATATGCTCCCCCGTCCAGCGCGAAAACCCGACCATGCCCGCGATCGCCGCCGCCATGGCACCACCGACCCCGGCCGCCATCCATCGACGCCGCGTCCAATGGGAGCCGTGCTCCGGCCCGGCGTCGGCAACAAGCGCTTCCTCCGCCAGGGCCAGGGCAGCCTGCGCACGCAGCAGCGCCCCGGCATGGAGCCGGTCCTGTGCGAGCCATGCGTCAAGAGCGGCCTGTTGATGCGCATCCAAGGGATGGCGCATGGCCCAGTTGGCAGCTGCCTCGTCAATGCTTTCGCGCACGGACACCTCCGCTGCTCGAAGGCTGTTCCTGTTCGGGCTCGGTCAATGTGCGAAGAATGGTTCTCAAGCCGCGGCTCGCCTCATTCTCGACAATGGTTTCGCTGATGCCCAGCGTCTGGGCAATCATCTTCTGGCTCAAGCCCTCGACCCTGCGCATGATGAAGATCCGGCGGGCACGGTCGGACAGCTGTGCCAGCGCCGCCTGTACCCTGGCCAATTCCTGGCGTCCCTGCGCGAAGCGCTCGGGCGTCAGAGGATCACCTTCCTCTTCCCAACCATCAATGCCGGACGCAGTCTCGATGCGAACCACCCGCGCCCGCTCCACCTGTCGTTGCAATATGTGTCGCGCCATCGTGAAAAGATAGGCGCGCGGCACGGCAACATGCGCGACATCGGGCAGCTGGGCCAGACGGCAATAGCATTCCTGCACGATATCCTCCACATCGGCCGCCGCAAGCACACGCCGCCGCAACCAGCTCCGCAGGTCACGTTCATGGGGCAGAATTTCCCGTGCTACCCATCTGGCAAGCGCGTCGCGTTCCGTAGTTTCTCTCCTCTCTCGTTGCCAAGAGCCATGGAAGAGGCATTTCCGTCACGGTTAAAGCAATTTTGTGGCGGAGAAACAGATACGCGCCGATAGGTGCACATACTCGAACAATCTCCGCAAAAACTGACTGACTATCCCGATCCTTCGCTGCCACCCGATGGGATTTTTTCGCTTCTTTCAGCGGATTGTAGGTTCCAAGCGCTCATGTGAGATCAATGAATTGCAAAGGGAGATGATAATCCGATAAATTGCGGTAACTATCGGACATATCCCAATTGCCGTACTCTGGAAGCATGATCCATTAGGGCCGTGTCGAAGATGATTATTCCCGGTGACATGATGCAGACTGACCTGCCCCCCGAAAGATCCCTCATTCTGATGTAGAGTCTGTCCACGAGAAGGAGCAGACGCATGAGGAAGCGCCGTTTTACTGAGGCGCAGATCATCGGGATGATCAAGGAGCAGGAGTCCGGGCTACCGACGGTCGAGATTTGTCGGAAGCATGGGCTGAGCACGGCGACGTTTTACAAGCTGAAGGGCAAGTACGGCGGGATGGAAGTGTCCGATGCCCGCCGGCTCCGCCAGCTTGAGGAGGAGAACGGCAAGCTCAAGCGATTGCTGGCCGACAGCATGCTCGACAATGTGATCCTGAAGGATCTGTTGGGAAAAGTCTGACGACACCAGGTTTGCGGCGAGACGCGGTGCTCAAGGTGCTGGGGCTCTATCCGATTTCCCAGCGCCGGGCCTGCGTCCTGATCGGTGTCGATCCCAAAATGGTCCGGCGCGAACGCCCGCCGGACCACGGAGCCATCCGGACTGCGATGCGTGAGGTCGCAGGCCAGCGCCGTCGCTTTGGCTATCGCCGGATCGGCATCATGCTGGAACGCCAGGGGATGACTATGAACCACAAGAAGCTCTACCGGCTGTATCGTGAGGAAGGATTGTCGGTTCGCCGCCGTCGTGGGCGCAAACGGGCGCGTGGCAGCCGCACACCGATGCCCGTGCCGCTGGTTCCGGGTTCGCGCTGGTCGATGGACTTTGTCTCCGACACGTTCGGTGCCTCACGCAAGTTCAGGATCTTGGCCATCAATGATGATTGCTGCCGGGAGAACCTGTGCCTGGTAGGTGAGCTGCAGCGACGGCGGCTGATCCCTTAACTGCTACATGTCCAGGAAGCGTTCTACACTCAGCTTTCTACTGCCCTGAGGGGCGGAATTTCGGTGAGCTAGCGTTGATCATGGTTCAATGATGCAATTGCGAATCGCATATCGAACAAGGTCTGCCACATTTCGTAAGTCGAGGCGTTTCATCGCTTCCAGGCGATGTGCCTCCACGGTTTTGACGCTCATGCCCAAAACTTCAGCGATTTCCGTGTTTCGCCGCCCTTCAGCGATCTGCTGAACAATCTGACGCTGTCGTGGGGTAAGCCGCCGCAGCGGGATTACGCTTTCGTCCAGCACGCGCTCGACCAGGAACTCGCTCGCTTCTCCTGAAAAGAAGGGTTCGCCTTTGAGGGCATGGTCCATCGCCTGCTGCCAAACCGACGGCCCTTCAATTTTTGAGAAATACGCTTTGCAGCCTGCACTCAGGGCGCTGGCAATTGTGGTTTTGCTACGCTGCAGAGTGAACATCGCGATGTAGATGGAGGGAGTAACCTGTCTCAATTGCGTTGCGTAGTGCAGCTCATTCTTCAAAGGGGGAGGGCAATCAAGAATAGCGATGTCGGGGGCGTAATCGCGCGCCATAGCAACACCATGTACGCAATCTACTCCTTCTTCGACAACTTCGAAGCGGGAATCTTTCCGCAGAAGCCGGCACAGGACGTTTCGCATCTCTATGCTATCGTCGATCACCAATATCTTAGCGCGGTCAATCATCGTGACGAACTCTCCCAGGCGGGCCCAATCGATTGCCCTCGAACGGCCGCCATGCTCTGGATGGTAAATTCGCTTTAGACTCGCTGCAATCTCCTAAAATCACAGCGGACTGAGCATTTTTCTTCCCTGCTCTCCGTCCTTGATACTGAAGCTAAGATTGAAATCGGCGTCTACCGCCGACCCAAATTATACCTTCAGAGACAGAGTTCGGCTCCTCAGGCGCAGATCTTCCGTTTTTCCAGCGGCTCGCGACCAACTTCCCTCAGGTCGAGCGCTCATTTCTAGCGTGATGGTCCCTTGGATAGGGTAATGCGTACCGTGATCAAGTCGCCTTCGGCCAGCTTTTCTGCTTTTCTCACGCTCGCCTTGATGGGTAGCATGTAGCCTTGGCGGGCCTTGCTCGGAAAAACCGATGTGCGCCAACAAGTTTTGCTGATGGCAGCCTCTACATAGACTGATCCCCAAGCCGCTGAGTGACCAGACGATGCTACACGGATGGCTTCCGCGACGTAGCCGTCGATCGTCAGAAATGACGGCTGGCCATCCTTGCCTTCCCCGCGCCACAACCAGATAGGACCGGCATGCTCTCAAACTGTTTCGTCGGGTGAGACGTCTCCGCCCAGTTCCTCGCGCAGGAAGCGGATCAGCTCAGGGTCTGTTGGGCCATCGTTCGTTTGCGCCACTCGATCATTGGCTGTGCGCTCGTTTGATGCAACCCGATCTTGCGCTATCGTTTCGTCTAAACCAGTAGGCACTATCGGCGCGCTCCTCGCGCGACTGGACGACTTCGAGGTCGGCGCCAACGTGCGGGTCACCCTCCAGCGGGGGCAAGCTACGCGCGAGGTCAAGATCGCGCTTCAGCCGGACGAGCAGCTGCCACCAGACGCGCGCTATCGGAAATCCTCCCGCGATTCGCAGGTGCCGTGACGTTTCATGCGTTTCGAGAAAGGGTCAGGCATCGATCGGCTGGAGGACTTCTCCCGTTTCATCGATCAGGAATGAGCCATCGGTGCGGCGCGTGACGGCAAGACCACTATCCAGGATGAAATCGATTTCCTCGCCCCTTTCCATCTGGACGATAGTGTGTCGCCGGCCACTCTCGCCAGCTGCAGGCAGCCGTTTCGTTACGCGCCAGTGCATCGCCAGGTTCCTTGGCCTGTCCCATAGATTGTTGCTGACAGAGAAAGGAGCCCCGGCGGCTGGCTCGAGGCTCCCCTGTCCATCCTCGCGAGCTTCCGCGAACGGGGCGGACGACCATGGAACGCAGATGGGCGCCATCGGGTTTCCGGCAAAAGCTCGCTGCCGGTAAGCGGCGGGCACTTGCGCGGATCGTCCGCATCGGACTCTCGCTCAAGCGGCTTCGCGCTCTTCCGCGTGACCCGAGCAGGCCGCCATCTGGTCCTTGACCGCCAGCTTCAGTTTCTTGAGCCGGCCGATCAGGAAATGGCGCGGATGGAGACGCTTCTCCTCTTCGCGGATTTCGGCTTCGAGACGCGCATGTTCGCGCTCGAGGTAGCGCAGATAGTGGTCGTTCATCGTCGAGTTCCTCATGTTCGATGATGGGGCCCGGCCGCAGCCGGGCCCTTCGTCTGTCAGTACTCCATTTCCGGCATCGTGGCCCTGGCGCCCTTGTCATCCTTGGGCGCTTCGGCGACGAGCGCCTCGGTCGTGATCAGCAGCGAGGCCACCGAAGCTGCGTCTTGGAGCGCGGTGCGGACCACCTTGGCGGGATCGATCACGCCGGAGCCAACCAGATCTTCATATTGGCCGGTGGCGGCGTTAAAGCCCCAGTTGTAGTCTTCGCTCTCCAGAAGTTTGCCGACGATGAATGCACCATCCTCGCCGGCGTTGTCAGCAATCTGCCGTGCCGGCGCGCGCAGCGCCCGGCGGACAATGTCGATACCTGACTGCTGGTCGTCGTTCGCGGCCTTGATGCCCTCGAGCGCCTTGAGCGCGCGCAGGAGCGCAATGCCGCCGCCCGGCAGGATGCCCTCCTCGACCGCGGCGCGGGTGGCGTGGAGCGCGTCGTCGACGCGGTCCTTCTTCTCCTTGACCTCGACCTCGGTTGCGCCGCCGACGCGGATCACCGCGACGCCGCCGGCGAGCTTGGCCACGCGCTCCTGAAGCTTCTCGCGGTCGTAGTCGCTGGTCGTTGTCTCGATCTGCGCCCTGATCTGCGTGACGCGAGCGTCGATGTCCGAACGCGCGCCGGCGCCATCGACGACGGTGGTGTTGTCCTTATCGATGATGACCTTCTTGGCGCGGCCGAGCATGGCGATCGTGACGTTCTCGAGCTTGGTGCCGAGTTCCTCGCTGACGACGTTGCCGGCCGTGAGTACCGCGATGTCTTCCAGCATCGCCTTGCGGCGATCGCCGAAGCCCGGCGCCTTGACCGCCGCGACCTTGAGGCCGCCGCGCAGCTTGTTGACGACGAGCGTCGCCAGCGCTTCGCCCTCGACATCCTCGGCGATGATCAGAAGCGGCCGGCCCGACTGCACCACCTGCTCGAGCAGCGGGATCAGCGCCTGGAGGTTCGACAGCTTCTTCTCGTGGATAAGGATGTAGGGATCCTCAAGCTCGACCTTGAGCTTCTCGGCGTTGGTTACGAAATAGGGCGAGAGATAGCCGCGGTCGAACTGCATGCCCTCGACGGTCTCGAGCTCGGTCGCAAGGCTCTTGGCTTCCTCGACGGTGATCACGCCCTCGTTGCCGACCTTCTCCATCGCCTCGGCGAGAATGCGGCCGACTTCCTCGTCGCCGTTCGCGGAGATGGTCGCGACCTGGGCGATCTCGCTATTGGCGCGGACCTTGCGCGCATGGGCTTCAAGGTCCTTGACCACGGCGCCGACGGCGAGGTCGATGCCGCGCTTGAGGTCCATCGGGTTCATACCTGCCGAGACAGCCTTGGAACCCTCGCGCACGATCGCCTGGGCGAGCACGGTCGCGGTGGTGGTGCCGTCGCCGGCCTTGTCGTTCTGCTTCGACGCGACCTCGCGCAGCATCTGCGCGCCCATGTTCTCGAACTTGTCCTTGAGTTCGATCTCCTTGGCGACGGTAACGCCGTCCTTCGTGATGCGCGGCGCGCCAAACGACTTCTCGATGACCACGTTGCGGCCCTTCGGACCCAGGGTCACCTTCACTGCGTTGGCAAGCGTATCCACGCCGCGCAGCATGCGATCACGCGCGTCCGACGCAAACTTCACTTCCTTGGCAGCCATTGCCTCGTCTCCTTTCTTCGAATTCATTCCTGGGTGTTGAGGGGACAGGCCAGCCTCACGCCGCCTGCTTGAGCTCTGCCTTGGGCTCGATCACGCCGAGGATATCGTTCTCCTTCATGATGAGCAGATCCTCGCCATCGATCTTGACCTCGGTCCCCGACCATTTGCCGAAAAGGACGCGGTCGCCGGCCTGGACTGATAGCTCGACGAGCTTTCCGGCTTCGTCGCGCGCTCCCGGACCAACGGTGACGACTTCGCCTTCCTGCGGCTTTTCCTTGGCGGTGTCGGGGATGATGATGCCGCCCGAGGTCATCTCCTCGGCTTCGATGCGGCGGACGACCACACGGTCGTGCAAGGGGCGGAAATGCATGCATAACCTCCAGATGCAAAACTGAGATGTGATAGGCCCGGCGTTCATTCGAACGTCAGGTGACGCGGAATTAGGAAAGCTCATTTTTTGCGTCAAGATGGTGCGCGAAAATTTTTGGCACTCGCAGGCATCGAGTGCCAGGTGCCGACTTATCGAGTTGTTGTTGGGTCAATTTCCCTCTTGACGCGAATCGCCGGCGTTCCAAAATTTGCCGAGTGGGCGCTGCGCCCGCAGATGAGAAAGGAGCGACACCAAAGGAAGGAGGCAGAGCCATGTCGCAGCCATTTTCCCGCTATCTTCATCCCTTCGACGTTGCGCACAATCCGAGCCTGGAGCCCGAAGTGAAGCGCGCCATTCTGGCATCCTGGGCGTCCGACCGTTCCGCGGTGCGCGACCATCCCGGCCTGCGCAAGCCGCCCGGCGCCAGGCGCGCGGTGCCGATCGATGACATCCTTGCCGCCATGCATGCGATCGACAAGCCCGCGGAAGGTCCCCGCGCTTCGCCATGAGCCGCCGGGATTTTATCGTGCAGCTAAAGGGCCATCGGCTGACGACGGCACAAATCCACTACTACCGTCCCGATGCGCCCTCGCTGCTGCAGTTGTTCGTTTGGCAGGAGTACGATCTCGCGCCCGACTTTCCAAGGCTGTTCGCGTTTCTCGAGCATTGGCGACGCGAGATCGAGGCCCCGCTCCACTCGATGTGCATTTCCCATGAGGGGATGATCCGCCCTACCGAGTGGCGCGCGGTCGATGGCGTCATCGATATCCGGTGACGCGCAGTCTGCTCAAGGGGTGGCGCAAGCCGAAGCCGGACGACGTGCCGGTACGCCTGCCCTTCAGCCACATCATGGAATTCGCGATGGCGCTCCTGTCGATCTCGCCGCACGAGCTGCGAGCGCTGGGCTTGACCTTCGCCCATCGCAAGAGACTTCTCGATCACATGCTGGCTTGTGGCCGTGCAGCCGAAGGCATCGAGCCGAACAAACTGACCACCAAGCAGATCGAGCTGCGCTTGCCGAAGGGGGACCTTGCCCGCTTGCGCATTTCGCGGTGCGCGAACTGCCCAAGGCGGCGAGCAACGCGGCGGTTATCGACCGGGTGCTCACCGCCCTCGACGAGGCATGGCATCGACACGAGCGTCCATCGCACGCTGCATGCTCTGGCGAGCAGTCCTCGCCCACCTGAAGTGCGCCTCTACCTATGCAGATTTGCGATCAACCTCCTCATTGGCGGCCATGCTGGCGCAAGGGAAATTGCCGCAGCACAGAGCATGCGGGCCGGTGGGCCAGCAGCAAAGCACGGGCCCCAAGGCATCGGGGATAGCAAGACGGATTTGGCCTAGCGACGGCTCCGTCCGGCATTCGAAGTCAAGACCCTGCCTTTGGCAATATCGCTCGGCCGAGGCGCGGTCAGGAAAGCGCAGCTCGATCGTCGCGAGGGGATCGCCTCCGCCGGTCCAACCCGTCAGCGGGTCGGCAACCGGGCCCCAGCGCGGCGCAAACCTGACCCGCCATCGATTTTGGCGGCGTCGGCCGCCACTTGTCGCTAAGGCCAGCGGCTCGATGATCGCCTGAGCACCGAGCGGGAACGAGGTCGCACCCGCCAGGGCAACCGCCTGGTTGTCGTTAGCCGAAGGCCCGGACTCGAAAGTCCGGGCCCTGCCGTCAGCGGGCGCAGCCATTGACGGGAACCCGGCGGATGTGCTGCTCCGCCGCCTCTGTCCTCGGCAGCGTGACCGTCAGCACGCCGTTTTTGAAGGTGGCTGCGACCTTGTCGCGTTCGATGCCCCTAGGCAGGCCGATGCGGCGCTCGAAGCGGCCATAGCTGCGCTCCGAGTAGCCGCGATCCTTGTCCTCGACTTCGGACTTCTTTTCGCCACGCAAGGTCAAGGCGCCGTCCTCGACGAAGATCTCCACGTCCTTCTCGTCGAGGCCCGGCAGTTCCGCCGTTACCCGAATCTCCTTGTCGGTCTCGCCCAGCTCAAGGTGCGGCCATCCTGACATGCGGTCGAAGCCGGCGAAGGCGGGCATGCCGAAGTTGCGAAAGACATCGTCGAAGAGACGGTTCACGTCGCGGTGAAGCAACTGAAGCGGATGGGTTTCCCTTTCCCGCTCGGCGCTGACCGGAACGGGCAGCCGGTTTTCCTGCCGGCTCCAGGGAATGAGATCACGAATAGCCATGATGACATCTCCTTTTCTGGCTGGATGAAAGGCTGAACCTGCCGGACGCCGCGTGCGGGGGGTATCGGAAGGCGGCGCCGGCAGGCCGATGGGCGCGGGATCAGGCCGGCTCGGCCGCCTTTTCCTTCACTTCGCCCAGTCGCTTGTCGTTGGAAGCGGCGCCGAAGATCTCGATGCGGCGCGGCTTCATCGCCTCGGGCACGACACGAGTCAGCTCGATCGACAGGAGGCCGTGCTCGAAGTTCGCATTCCCGACCTCGATGAAATCGGCAAGCTGGAAGCGCCGCTCGAACGCCCGGGCCGCGATACCGCGATGCAGGTATTCGCCCTTGTCGGCGTCATCGGCACGCTTGCCGGTGACCGAGAGCAGGTTCTGGTGCGCGACGATCTCGATATCCTCGGGCTTGAAGCCGGCGACCGCGATGGTGACGCGGAAATTGTCGTCGTCGATCCTCTGGATGTCGAAGGGCGGATAGCCATCTTCCTCCCGCGCACCCGCTTCGAGCAGGTTGAACAAACGATCGAAGCCGACCGTCGAACGGCGATAGGGCGTAAAGTCAAAGTTCGGTCTCATCTCCAAATCCTCCAAATGAAGCAATTCGGGCATGAGATGCGCCAGTAACCAAGAGCCGGCGCTCTCATGTGTCCAACCGGACCCGGTTTGGCGTCCGGTACCCGTGAGCTAATTTTGGTCGCGCGGCTTTCAAGATAGTGCGGCCAAAAAATTTTTGCGGCGCGCGCAGATTTGCTCAGGCGCTGTGCTCAGCCGGGGAACCGAACGCCAGCAAGACCAATTTACCGGGCGATTTCAATCCAAATAGAGGTAATGTGTTCTCATGAGGTACCGACTGCTGCGCGATGACGACCGCTCGGTGGCGACGACGAGCGAGGATCTCGAGGGCGAACTGGCCGCGACGACGTGGGCTCGCGCATGGCTCGAAGACCATGCCGATCACGATCGCTACCGGCTCGAGCCTATGGGCGGTTCGCGGCCCATGCTGATGATTCGAACGGTCGCCGGACATGGTACGCTATTCCGATTGCTGCAGAGACGGAACGCACCTGAGCTTGCCGAACGACGCGCAAATTTCGCGTCAGGACGCGGGACCACCCTCTTCGTAGATCGGGCCGAGCGCTAGCCAGCGTCCGCTGCGCGAGCGCTCGATTGGTGTGCCGCACCAGTCGCACAGCGCCGAAAGGTCGCCGCCCCGCTTGCGCCGGCTGACCGAGATTATCGGCGGCCGGTGCCGTCCGATGAGACAGAACAGCAACCGCGCGTCGATCATGCTGGCATTGCCTCGTCATGCCGCGATCTCGCTTGATGCCATTACCGATCACTGCCGCTTTCCTGTCGCCCAATAAAGATGGCAGGGCGGGATGTTCCTCCATTCGTAGCTTTCGCGCAGGCTCGCGAAATGACGCCTCAGCAGCGGACGGATGGCGGTGCGCATCTGGTAGGCCGCCAGCGTGCCGCACGGCGACATGGCCCGCACCGTCTCGCGCATGATCGCCTCGGCGTCGCCCGGCTCGAGCGTCGAGAAGGGCAAGCCCGTTAAAATACAGTCGGCCTCGCCCAGTCCATGCTCGGCAAGGTGGCGATTGACGTCCTGCGCCGTTCCTTGAACGACGATGAGCCGGCGATCGTCGCAGCGCTGCCGCAAAGTTTTGACGAATCTTTCGCCGGTCTCAATCGCCAGAAGAACGGCATCGCGCCGCATGCGCTCCAGCGCTTCGAAGGTAAAACGCCCCGTGCCCGGACCATATTCGACCAGAATGCTGATGCGCTGCCAGTCGAGCGGGGCGAGCATGCGGCGAACCATGCGCGCGCTCGCCGGGACGGCCGAGCCGACCATGCCGGGATTGCGCACAAACTCCGAGACTGCCACCCAAGCTGAATCCTGCGCCATCGCTCTCTCCTTGCAACCGTGACAACGATACTCGCGGCCAGTGGTTCGCGGGGAGGAAGCAGTACCTCGAACTGCGCCGGTGGCGATGATGGTCGTGCTCATCCTGTTCGGCGATTCGCTGGTCCATGGCCTCCTCTCGCCGCTCGGCTCGGCCTAATGGGCGGCGGCCATTGCTATCATCATAATCGAGCGATTGCCCACCGGGCTGATCGGCATGACCGCTTTCAGGGCGGCGCGGCACGAGAAGTCGATGCTGACCTTTTTCGGCCTCCTAGTGTCGGATCGTTTTACTATATAGCTTATGGGGTCGACGACGGTCCGTTTGCCGGTTGCCACCGGCTGCGAACCCCTGCGGATTGTCGGCCCCTTGTCATCCTGCCGGCCAAACGATCGATGAATATCGGGTTCTGACAAGAGCTGTCCTCCGATCCATCGCTTGCGAACGGCAGCAAAGTCCCAGTCTCGGCCATAACCGGACCGACAGCTCGTAGGCGCGACACTTTTCCAATTGAACGGCATGCATGGGCGCGTTGCCGCCTTTCAGCATGAGGCTTCTACAGGTTAGTGAATGGCCGCTTTGCTGGTTCGGTTTCTCCGAAGCCGAAATTCGGGAAAGTCCCATTTGCCGTCATCACAGCCGGCGTTGCCATCAATTGATATCCTAAATCAATTTGTCGAGCGTGATCGGCAAATCACGCACGCGTTTCCCAGTCGCATTGTAGATCGCGTTGGCGACCGCCGCCCCCGTACCGGTGATGCCAATTTCGCCGACGCCGCGCGCGCCCATGGGTGTGTGGGGATCGGGTATGTCGGTCCAGATGACATCGATTTCGGGAACGTCCATATGCACGGGCATATGATATTCAGCGAGGCTGGGGTTCATGATCCGTCCGCTCCGCTCGTCGAACTGTGCTTCTTCCATCAGCGCGAGGCCCAGGCCCATGATGATGCCCCCCCTGAACTGACTCGCCGCCGTCTTGGGATTGAGGATGCGGCCGCAGTCGAACGATCCCAGGAAGCGAGATATGCACGGTTCACCCGTAATCATGTTGACCCGCACTTCGCAGAACATGGCGCCGTGGCTGTGCATCGACCAGTGCATGGTCTCGAGCGGCATGGGCGGCTCGGCTTCGATGACGACGGCGTCGCGCTGGGCGCGCGAGAGGATCGACGTGTAGCTTTCATACCGCGATGGATCGTCCAGGCTGGCTAGGCCGCCATCCCGACTTCCCACCTCTGCCTGTTTCAGCCCAGCCAAAGGCGAGTCATTTCCTGCCAGAGCCAGCAGTTGCGCAACCAGCTTATTGTAGGCCGCAATCACCGAGGCGCCGATCGATGCAGTCTGCTGCGATCCGCCTGCAAGGACCAGCCCAGGCAAGGTTGAGTCGCCATAGTTGAATTGGACGTGTGACATCGGCAGGCCCAGTCGTTCAGCTGCCACCTGTGTCTGCGCCGTAGCCGTACCCATGCCCATTTCGTGCGCGGCGATGTCGATCGTCGCATGGCCGGCGCGAGACAGGGTGATGCGGGCTGCGCCGCCGGGCATCCGGTAATAGGGATAGGTAGCGGTGGCGCATCCCATGCCGATCAGCCATTCGCCTTCCTGGTGCATGCGCGGCAGAGGGTTGCGTGCGCTCCACCCGAAGCGCTCGGCCCCGTCGCGCCATGCCTGATCAATATGCCGCGCTGAAAAGGGCAGGCCGGATATCGGGTCCTTCTCCGGCTCGTTGCGCAAGCGGAGCTCGATGGGATCGATACCGAGCTTCTCGGCCAGTTCGTCCATCGCGCATTCAAGCGCGAAGGTGCCCACCGCTTCGCCCGGCGCGCGCATGAATGTGTTACTGGTCATGTCGATCTCGACATGCTGGACGTCCAGCAGGATATTCTCCGCGGCGTATGCGCTGCGCGTCGGGAGGATGAATGGTTCGGGCATGACATTGTGCGATGTCTTGGCCGTCACACCGCGATGGATGAGTGCGGTGAGCTTGCCCTCGGCGGTCGCGCCCAGAGCAACCTGCTGCTCGGTCGGCGAACGACCACCAACCGTGCGGTAGACACCTTCTCGGGTCAGCATCAATCGGACAGGTCGCTCGACAAGCTTCGCGGCTGCGGCCGCAATGATCTGATGCTGCCACAGCGTCTTACTGCCGAAACCGCCGCCGACATAAGGCGATGTGATGACGACCTTGTCCGCGGGTAGATCTAACACCTGCCCCAGCGTCCAGGCCGAATGCGCGACAGCCTGCTGCGCGTCATGGATGCGGAGTGTGTCGCCCTCCCACGAAAGCGTGACGGCATGAAGTTCGATAGGATTATGATTGTGGCGCGGCGTCGAATAGGCCGCGTCGATCTTGACGGCGGCCTTTTCGAACGCTGCCTGCGCATCGCCCACCTCGTCATGCAGCGGCTGGCCCATGAACTGCGATTGGGTGGTACCCCTGGCGATCGCCGCGTGGAAGTCGGTCTCCGCCGGCTCGGCCGCATAGGCCACATCGATCAGGCCAGCGGCATGGTCCGCTTGCTCCTGCGTGTCAGCAAGTATGATGGCGATAGGCTGACCGTTCCAGTAGATCTTCTCATCCTGCAGGACGGGAATGCTGTCGCCCGCAGCGGCCTTGGGATCACTCATGAACAGGGGGGCAGGCTTTAGTCTTGGCGCGTTACGATAGGTCATCACGAGCAGGACGCCGGGCGCGCTCTCAGCCCTTTCGACATTGAGCGAGGTGATGCGGCCTTTCGCGATCCTGCTGTAGACGATGGCGGCATAGACCATGTTTTCCAGAGGAAACTCCGCCGCAAAAGGAGCAGCCCCCGTCACCTTGAGTGGCCCGTCGATGCGCGAGACGGGCTTGCCGACATGACCATGCTGGTGACGGATGAGCGGATCGGGTTCGCCTCCCGGCATCCAACTATCTGGCGCGAGCGCCACTACCTTCGCCATCGCGCCCTGCATCAGGCCTTGCGCCAACGCCTTGCCGCTATCGATCAGGCTCATGCCATGTCCTCCATCAACTGCGTGAGTACAGCGACCATCGTCCGCTGCGCGAGCGCGACCTTGAAGCCATTGTCCCGGAGCGGCCGGGCATGGGACAGTTCTTCCGAGGCTGCCTTGATGAAGGCATCCACCGTTGCAGGTGATCCACGCAAAAGCGCTTCCGCTCTGGCTGCACGCCACGGCTTATGGGCAACGCCGCCGAGCGCCAGCCGGACGTCCCGCACATGCCCCTGTTCCACATCGAGGACGGCCGCGACGGACACCAGCGCGAACGCATAGCTCGCCCGATCACGGACCTTGCGGTAGGTTGAGCGCGCAGTGGATGGCACGGCTGGCAGTTCGATTGCGGTGATGAGTTCGCCCTGCTGCAGATTGGTGTCGATATCGGGTCGCTCGCCGGGCAAGCGATGAATGTCAGCGAACGCAATCCTTCTTTCGCCGTCGGGTCCTCGCACATGCACAGCGGCGTCTAGCGCAGCCAAGGCCACGCACATGTCCGATGGATGGGTGGCGATACAATGATCGGACGCGCCAAGAATCGCATGATTTCTGGTGAAGCCGCCAATCGCATCGCAGCCGCTTCCTGGGATGCGCTTGTTACATTGCGTGCCATCCTGGTCGTAGAAATAGAGGCACCGGGTGCGCTGCAGGATGTTGCCGGCGACGGTCGCCATATTGCGGATCTGCGCGCTGGCTCCGGCGACGATCGCGCGGGAAAGAAGGGGATATCGTTCGCGGATGGCGCGATGTTCGGCCACCGCAGTGTTGCGCGCCGCAGCGCCGATCAGCATGCCGCCATCGGATTGCTCGACTATGCCCGTGTCGAGACCTGTCACATCGATCAAGGTCGATGGACGCTCGATATTTTCCCGCATGAGATCGACGAGGTTTGTTCCTCCGCCAAGATAGCGGACACCGTTACCGGCCTGTCGCAGCGCCTCGTCGGCGTTGGCGGCGCGATGATAGGTAAAGGGGATCATTCGGTGACCTCCGCAAACGTCTCGAGGATCGCATCGACGATGCCATTATGCGCGCCGCAGCGGCACAGGTTGCCGCTCATCCGCTCACGAACCTCGTCGCGCGTCATCCCTATGCTGTCGGTGTCGAGCGCGTGCGTTACGTGACTGGGAACGCCGCGTTGCAGTTCGGCGGCCATCCCGACTGCAGAGCATATCTGTCCCGGCGTGCAATAGCCGCATTGGAAACCGTCATGCTCGACAAAGGCCTGCTGAAGCGGGTGCAGATTGTCGGCCGTTCCCAAGCCTTCGATCGTGATGATCTCCTGCCCCTCATATTGAACGGCGAGCGCGAGACAGGAGAGGATCCGCTCCCCATTTGCCAGCACGGTGCAGGCGCCACATGCTCCTTGATTGCAGCCTTTCTTCGATCCGGTGAAGCCCTGATTCTCCCGCAGAAAGTCGAGGAGGGAAACACGAGGGTCTCCAGGACACTCGGCCAAGGCGCCATTTACAAGGATGCTCATCCATCACTCCCCATAGTCGGGTGCGTAAACGATGTAGAAATGCGCGGATCGAGGTTTCGGGCCCATCGACAGCATTTTCCAGATGCGATTGCCGATCGGGCTCTCATCAATCAGTCTGGAAACTACCGCCCGCATAAGCGATGATCGACATGGTGGTGCCACCTTTCTGGAAGCAGAAATGCGCGGTGGCACGTCAGGAATTCAGGGCGATAGTTGACAGACCGACCAGCGGGATAGGTTCAGACCTTTGTGTCCGACTTGCCTAAGCTCGAGAGCCGTAGCCTTCCAAATGGATCCAGAATCGAATTGCTGGATCATGCGTGGAGACGCGCTAATGGTGCGTCCATGCGCAAACTCATTCTACCTCTAATCCTTCTCTCGATCACCTCGCCGGCTTTTGCCTGGGGGCCCATCGGCCACCGCGTCACCGGTGCCATTGCCGACCGGAACCTGAGCGGCGTGGCCCGCGCCAATGTCCAGCTTCTCCTGGGGGACGAAGATCTGGCACAGGCGGCGACCTGGCCGGACGACATGAAATCCGACCCCGCCGATTTCTGGCAGAAGCAGGCCAGCCCATGGCATTATGTGACCGTGCGCGAGGGCGACGCCTATACGAGCGCCGACGCGCCGCCCGAAGGCGACGCGATGAGCGCGCTTGCCCGCTTCACCGCGACGCTGCGTGATCCTGCGGCCTCAATGGACGACAAGCGCCTGGCCCTGCGCTTTGTCGTCCATATTATCGGCGACCTGCATCAGCCACTTCATGCCGGCGGCGGCAACGACCGGGGTGGCAATGACATGAAGGTGAGCTGGTTCGGTCGCTCGACCAATCTCCATTCGGTCTGGGACAGTGCGATGATCGAACAGCGATCGCTCTCCTATTCCGAACTCGCCGACTGGCTGGCGCGCGCGATCACGCCGCAGCAGATCATCGCCTGGAATGTTCGCGATCCAGGCACCTGGATCCGCGAGAGCATCGCGCTGCGCAAGACGATCTATCCCACCGATACCAGCCTGTCCTGGGACTATGCCTATCAGCACCGGGTCGAGCTTGATGATCGGCTCAAGCGCGGTGGTATCCGCATCGCCGCCTATCTCAACTGGGTGTTCGAGAATCCGCAGGACCAGAACCCGTCCCAGGCTCAAACTCCCCGCAAGCCCGCAAGGCACAAATGACATGCCACTCGGCACGCGGCACGAACTGATCGGCATCCTGCTTGGCGGCGATCCCTATACCGTGCTGCGTGTCGCTGATGGCGGGGAATGGCGGCTCGATTGCCCCAGATCCTGCCGGCATCTTATTGGCCAGAAGGTCCGGGTCGTGGGAACGAGATCCGATTTCGACATGCTCGATGTCGAGCGGATCGAACCCGCCTGAGCCGTATGGGCGGCCCGCCGCCATTCAGCGAAAATCCCGTGTCTTGACCTTGATGCCCTCTGTCGGCTGGCCCGGAATGATGCCCGAGCCAAGGCGCAGATCGGGATCGTAAAGATCGCGGGCCCCGCGCCCGAGCGGCCTGTTCGCCGCATCGCGTGGATCGGGAGCCATGGCGCTTCTGACGATATCGGCGCGGCTGACCTGATAGATGCTGGCGACATCCGCCCGCTGGCCGACGCTGGCGAGGAGAGGCGAGAGATCGTCGAGCCGCTGGGCGATGAGATGGATGACCTCGCCCTCCTTCTGGACCTGACCGCGCACGCCCATCATCGAGGCGCCCAGCACCACGCGGCGATGCTTCTCGAAGAGATTGGGCCAGACGACGAGATTGGCGACATCGGTCTCATCCTCGAGCGTGATGAACATGGTGCCTTTGGCGGAGCCCGGCTTCTGGCGCAGGAGAACGAGACCGGCGAGATTGACCCAGCGCCCGTCGCGAATGTCCCTGAGCGCGGCGCAGGTCACCATCTTCCGGCGCGCCAGTTCGTCGCGCAGAAAGGCGAGCGGATGGGCGCGCAGCGAAAGTCCGATCGCGCGATAATCCTCCACCACCTCTTCGCCTTCGCCCATCTGCGGGAGCGCCACCTCCGGCTCGATCGCTTCGGGGCGAAGCTTGCCCGCCCTTGCGTCAGCGGCGGCAAAGAGCGGCAAGGCTTCTTCGCCAAGACCCTTCACCTCCCAGAGGCCGGCGCGGCGCGAGAGCGCCAGCGAACCAAAGCCACCGGCATGGCCGATCCGGTCTAGCGCGCGGCCGCTGACGCCGGCGCGGCGCTGGATTTCCTCGACACTGGCATAGGGTTCGTTGCCACGGGCCAGGACGATCGCGGCGCCATCTGCATTTTTGAGCTCGCGCGCATAACGCAGCCCGATCCTTAACGCATGATAGCGGCCTTGGGTCGGCTCGAGCGTGCAGTCCCAGCGGCTGTGATTGACGTCGATGGGGCGGACCTCGACCCCATGCTGGCGCGCGTCGCGGACGATCTGGGCGGGCGCATAAAAGCCCATGGGCTGGGCGTTGAGGAGCGCTGCGCAGAAGACGTCGGGATGATGGCATTTCATCCAGGAAGAGGCATAGGCGATGAGCGCGAAGGATGCGGCGTGGCTTTCGGGAAAGCCGTAGGAGCCAAAGCCCTCGATCTGCTTGAAGGTCTGTTCGGCAAAGTCGCGCTGATAGCCGCGCGCGATCATGCCGTTGATGAGCTTGTCGCGGAAATGGGAGACCCCGCCGGTCAGCTTGAAGGTCGCCATCGCCCGGCGCAGCAGATCGGCCTCCGACGGCGTGAAGCCCGCGCATTCGATCGCGACGCGCATCGCCTGTTCCTGGAAAAGGGGCACGCCCAGGGTCTTTTCCAGCACCCGGCGCAGTTCTTCGGTCGGATAGCTGATCGCTTCCTTTCCCTCGCGGCGACGCAGGTATGGATGGACCATGTCGCCCTGGATCGGGCCCGGGCGCACAATCGCCACCTCGACCACCAGGTCATAGAATTTGGTGGGCTTGATCCGCGGCAGCATCGCCATCTGCGCCCGGCTCTCGATCTGGAAGACGCCCAGCGTATCGGCCTTGCGGATCATCGCAAAGGTTTCCGGATCATCATGGGGAATGGAGGCCAGGTCCATGACGATCCCCTTGTCATCCTCGAGGAGAGCAAAGGCGCGGCGCATGCAGCCCAGCATGCCTAGACCCAGCACATCGACCTTCATGAAGCCGAGCGCATCGATATCATCCTTGTCCCATTCGATGATCTGGCGATCGGCCATGGCGGCGGGCTCGATCGGCACCAGTTCGTCGAGACGCTCAAGCGTCAGCACGAAGCCGCCGGGATGCTGGGACGTGTGCCGCGGCGTATTGATGAGGGTGCGGGCGAGCTCGAGCGTCAGCGCCAGGCGCTTGTCGCTCGTGTCGAGATTTAGCTCCTGCGCATGTTTCGCCTCGACGCCGTCGCGGGCCCAGCCCCAGACCTGACTTGAAAGGCCCGACAGCATGTCTTCGCTGAGCCCCAGCGCTTTGCCGACCTCGCGCACGGCGCCGCGCGCGCGAAAGCGGGAGATGACGGCGGTCAGCGCCGAACGTTCGCGGCCATAGGTTTCATAAATCCACTGGATCACTTCCTCACGCCGCTCATGCTCGAAATCGACGTCGATATCGGGCGGCTCGCGCCGCTCGGCCGAGACGAAGCGCTCGAAGAGCAGTTCGGATTTGACCGGATCGATCGAGGTGATGCCGAGCACAAAGCAGACCGCCGAATTGGCGGCGCTGCCGCGCCCCTGGCAGAGAATATCCTTCGAGCGTGCAAACTGGACGATCGAATGGACGGTGAGGAAATAGGGCGCATAGGCCAGATCACCGATCAGCCGAAGCTCATGGGAAAGCTGCTCGCGGACATTGTCGGGCACCCCATGAGGATAGCGGCCCGGCGCCTTGGTCCAGGTGAGGCGCTCGAGTTCCTGCTGCGGGGTAAGGCCGCTTTCTCCGATCTCGTCGGGATAGGTGTAGGTGAGCTGACCAAGGTCGAAGTGGCAGGCCCGCGCAATCTCGACGCTGCGGCGGAGCGGCGTCAGGTCGCCCAGATAGCGGGTGAAGAGCCGCTCCATTTCCGCGATGGATTTGAGATGCCGGTCGGCAAAACGCTCGCGGCGCTGGCCCAGCGTATCGACCGTGCATTTCTCGCGGATGCAGCTCACCACATCCTGCAGCAGCCGCCGCTCGGGCGCATGGTAGAGAATGTCGCCGGTGGCGACGGTCTGGACCCCGGCGCGCGCGGCGAGGCGGGCAAGGTCGCGCAGTCGGGTGGCATCGCGCGGCCGGCGCCGGATCGAGAGGGCGAGATAGGCGTGGGGACCGAAGATCGAGCCAAGCCGGTCGAGCGCCTCCTCGCACGCCGCATCGGCGCGATCGGGCACCAGGATGCCGATCACCCCTTCCACCCAGTCCGCCACGTCCGACCAGTCGAGATGGCAGCTGCCCTTGCCGCCACGGGCCTTGCCGATGCTCAAAAGTCGGCAAAGCCGTGAATAGGCCTCCCGGTCCGTGGGATAGACGAGCAGGGACGTGCCGCAGACAAGGTCCAGGCGGCAGCCGATGATCGCCCGGCAGCCGGTAACCTTCTGCGCGTCCCAGGCTCGCACGGCGCCGGCCAGACTGTTGCGATCGGTGATGCCAAGGGCTGGCAGGCCGAGCAGTGCAGCGGCCGAGAACAGCTCTTCGGGGCTGGAAGCGCCACGCAGGAAGGAGAAATGGGTGGTGACCTGCAGCTCGACATAGCGGGCGCCCTCAAGCTCGTCTGCGAGATCATGCTCGGCCATCATGCAAAGGCCCCGTGGATGAACCAGCGCATCGGTCCGGTGGACGCCTGTTCGCCATCGCCCATGCGGAACAGCCAGTAGCGCGCGCCGCTTGACGTCTCGACCTGGAAATAATCGCGCACGGCATAGGGTGTGTCCGCCTCATGGCCGTCCTGGCGCCACCATTCGCCATGGAGGCGTTCGGGCCCATCCGCCTGGGCGATCCGGTAGCGCCGCCCCCGCCAGACGAACATGGCGGGCGGATGATCGGGCAGCATGGCCATCACATCGACCGGCTCGGGTGGGGTCAGCATGCGGGCCGGCCGGGGAAGATCATCGGCCCAGGCCGCGCCGCCGGCCGATGATAGGGGCGCAACATGTCCGACTTCGCGTTCGGGCATGCTGCTCGCCCGGGGCGCCGAGCGATAGAGGCTGCGCGCGCCGAAACGGTTGGCGAGCGTATCGACGATCGCGGTGAGATCCGGGCCGCGATCCTCGCCAGCCAGGACGCTCCCGACCTGCGCAGCTGCCATGGGTTGGGTGAGCGACGCGACCAGTGCCATGGCCTCGATCCCCATGCCCGGATCAATCGTCTCGATCTTCTGGGAGAGCAGCTTTGCCAAATGACGCACATCGCGCGAGGGGGAAGCAGTCCCGACCCGCACGGCCTGCCTGGCGCCATCGACCCGCTCGAAATGAAGATCGAGCCGGCGCGCGCCTGTCCCCGCGCGCAGCAGGAGGCGGGCAAGATCGGTGCACAGGTCCGCGATGACCTGGCCAATGGCATCGGCGGTACCGATCGGTTCGAGCAGGCTGCGCCGCACGCGCGGCAAGCTGGCGCGGTAGATCGGATCGATGGGTTCGGGCACCTGGCCCAGGGCCTGGTCGAGCCGTTTGTAGAGCTGCCGGCCGAACCGCTTGGCGAGGGGCGCACGCGGCGCGGCGATCAGCTGCTCGATGCGCTCGAACCCCATGCGGCGCAGTTCGCTCACGACGCCCGGCTCGATGCGCAGCGCCGACACCGGCATGATCGAGAGCGCGGCGCGCGTGGCGCCGGGCTCGATGATGTTCGGCCGTCCTGATGGCACAAACCGTGCCACCGCATGGGCGCAACCGGGCGTGTCGGCGACCGCGACCTGGCAGGCGAGGCCCGAGCCACTGACCCGGCGCATCATGTCCTTGAGGAGTGGCACTTCACCCTCGAAAAGATGGGCGCAGCCGGTAATATCGATCCACAGGCCATCAGATGGATCGGGCGCGACGATCGGAGAATAGCGCTTTCCTGCCCACAGAGCGAGCCGGCGCAGGCCCTCAAGATCGCCCTCGGGATCGGCATCCACGACGTCCAGGTCCGGCGCCAGCGACCGGGCGCGCGTTACCGTCATGCCGACGGCTATGCCAAGCCGGCGCGCCTCCTCGTCCACGGCCGCGATCAGGCGGCGGCCATGGTCGGCATGGGCGGTGACGAGGGGCGGTGCGCCGCCTTCAGGCGGCCTGCCGGCTTTGCGACGGATACGATCCGTCGACCAGCGCGGCAGGAACAGCGAGACAACCCGTCTCATCGCTTCCCTCTACGGTCCAGATTTGGGGTTCGGTGCCGCGCGCGCGCTCAAGCGCCAGCGACCAGCGCGGACGCGCGAGACCGGGAAAGCCCAGCGCCGGGCTGGGCACGGCCCGCACCCGCCAGCGGGTCAGCGCGGCGCTGCCCTCGGCCTGGCTTTCCGGGGGCATGGCGCGGCGAAAAACCATGGCCAGCACGCCCGATTGTTCGGCTGCCAGCTGCAGCCGGCGCGAAGCGGTCAGCGACATTTTCCGCAGTTCCCCGACGACACCACCAAGGCCGGGGTGACGCAGGCATTCCTCCATCGCGATGAGGACATTGGTGTCATTGCCCGCTTCCACAAAGATGACCCGATCGGGGTGGAGCCCGGCGAGATGCAGGGCCGGCGAAAACAGGTCGCGCCAGTGGAGGCACCAGATGATCTGGCCCCGCGACCGCGCGAGAATGCCGGCCAGGAAGATGGTGGCGGCCGCATCATCGGCGAGATCGGGACTTCCCGCCACCTCATGGAGAGCGCCGGTCGCGATACCGCCACCCGGCAGATGATGGTCGATGGCGTCGATACCGAAGGGCAGCACCGGGTGCCGACCGCCCACAGCTTCGACCTGCGCGATGCGCGCGCGCAGTTCGTCGAGGATGGCGGTTCTGGACATGGGCGGTAGGGACTCGAAAATATGTTCCATATTTGTTCGCTCCAATCTGCCACTGGAGTCAACGGCATTTCGTTCTTCATATGTTCTATGTTAGGAAGATGGCTTCGAGTCCCTCCAGGAGGTGAGGTCATGTCACGGCTGCATTGCGCGCGGGCGAGCATCGCCGAGATCGCGGCGCATTTCGGGATCGATTCCTTGCCCTCGATCACGGTGCCCGAGGAGACAGTCGAAGGGCTGCCGGGGCTGGTTGTCTTCGAGAAGAGCGGCCGGCGCCTCTTGCGGTCCATGACATGGGGTTTTCTGCGCCTGACCAAGGATATGCGCGCGCGCGGCGAAGAAGCGGGGCGTATCGGCCTTGTCGCAGATCTCACCAACCCAATGTGGGAGGAGATGGTGGTCGATCCGCGCTATCGCTGCCTTATCGTGCTCACCCATTTTGCCAATCCCGATGGCGTGCCCGGTGCCAGGACCAGGACCTGGTTTTCGGTGAAGCGCCAGCCGATCATCGCCTGGGCCGGCTTCTGCCGAAACCTGCTGAGCGAGGGGCCGGTCTATGCCGGCATGACGATGGAGGCCAATGCCGCGATCCCGCCGACCAATGACCGAATGCCGGTGCTGCTCGACCCCCATGACTATGACGCCTGGCTGCGTGGCGGTATCCAGGATGTGATCCGGTTTCAGTTCCGGCCACCTTTTGCAGCCGAGCGAATGAACGTGCAGCGAACCGAGGATAGCTGGCGCAGCAAGGCACCGCCGCCCGGAACGCAGGCGCAGGCGCTTCTGCTGTAGTCGGGGCGAGAAGTTTGCCGGCTATCCTGCCAGACAGGCGGCTTTCCCGTCTCTCGCGCCATGATAGGATGAAGCTGGAATCACCAGCTGCTCCAGCGGCTTCGTTCGAACAGGAGGTCAGCCATCTGCAATCTCTACACCGAGCGTCTGAGCGCTGCCGAGGTGGCCGCCCATTTCGGCGTCGCCAACCCGGTCATGTCCAATGCCGGTGACGAGGTCTATCCCGGCACGCCGGGCCTCGTGATCCGGGAGGAAGCCGGGCAGCGCATCATGCAGTCGATGACCTGGGGCTTCCCGTTGCGCCTCAAGGGCATGGCCCCGACGGCAAAGCCCAAGCCTGTCAACAATATTGCCGATCTCGCCAAGCCGATGTGGAAAGGCCTGGCGGCCAAGCCGCAATGGCGCTGCCTCATCCCGCTGACGGCCTTTGCGGAAGCGGAAGGCGTGAAGGGCGCCAAGACGCGGACCTGGTTCAATGTGAAGGGACAGCCGATCTTTGCATGGGCGGGGCTCTGGCGCGTGAGCGATGAATGGGGGCCTGTCTATTCGGGCGTAATGACCGATTGCAACGAAGCCATCCGGCCTGTGCATGATCGCATGCCGGTGCTTCTCATGCCGGAAGATTATGAGCGGTGGCTTCACGGCTCATTTGATGACGCGGTGTCATTTCAGGACCGCTGCTTTCCCGATGCGTTGATCGAGATGACGCGCACCAGCGAGCTCTGGGTGAAGAAGAAGGCGGTGGCCGAGGCTCCGTCACTCCTATGACCCGGGAGATGGAACGTTGGGCCGCGGCTCTCGCCGTTGATCGCCAATATGGCACCGGAGCAGCGGAGTTCATCGCAGGGCGCGTGAAAGCCCTTGCCATTGCGGGGGATGAGGCTGGCGTGCTGCGCTGGCTTGCGATCGCAGACTGCCTTGACGCTCTTGCCGCTGGCGGCACCATCCAGTGACATGATTGGCCGCATTTGGGGCCAGCCGCCGAACCGGTATCAACTGCCGCCAATGGCTCCGGCACGAAGAATCGTCGACGATATGGGCCGTGTGCGATCAGCGTCCTACGCCAGCGCCTGTCTTTCTTCGCCACAGCTTCATGATCGCAGACATCTGTTGAAACCCGCCATTTTCTGCGTCTCTTAATCATCCCATCGGCGGTCCGGCATCGCCATCAGATGGGAAAAAGCATGTCTGAGACCGCGACAATAGCTGTCAGAAAGCCCCAGCGCAGCGCGCGCATGCTGCAGACCGCCTTGGGGCCTCATATCGGGCGGTGGCTCCAGGATCCGGCCGTCATCGAGGTCATGCTCAATCCGGACGGTCACCTCTGGGTAGATCGGCTGGGCGAGGGCATGTCCGACAGCGCCATCAGGCTGGCACAAGAGGATGCAGAACGCATCATTCGCCTCATTGCCCATCATGTCGGCGTGGACGCACATTCAGGATCGCCGCGCGTGTCGGCAGAACTGCCGATAACGGGAGAGCGGTTCGAGGGGCTGCTCCCACCGATTGTCAGGGCGCCGACCTTCGCCATTCGCAAGCCAGCGACCGCGATCTTCACGATCGACGACTATGTCGCAGCGCAGGTGATCACGCATGAACAGGCGGCAGTGCTGCGGCGTGCTGTTGCCGACCGTGCCAATATCATCATTGCGGGCGGCACTGGGTCGGGCAAGACGACGCTGGCCAATGCCCTTCTCGCCGAAATCGCCAAGTCGCCGCATCGGGTCGTCCTCATCGAGGATATGCGTGAGCTGCAATGTGCCTCGCCCAATCTGGTCGCCATGCGGACGAGGGATGGCATAGCATCGCTGCAGGATCTGGTGCGCTCGGCCTTGCGTCTGCGCCCTGACCGCATCCCCATTGGCGAAGTACGCGGGGCAGAGGCGCTCGATCTGCTCAAGGCCTGGGGAACCGGCCATCCCGGCGGCATCGCGACGCTTCATGCCGGTTCCGCCCTCGGCGCGCTCCGCCGGCTCGAACAGCTGATCCAGGAAGCGGTCGCCACGGTGCCCAGCGCACTCATCGCAGAAACCGTCAATCTCATCGCGGTCCTTGATCGCAATGCCCAGGGCCGACGCCTCACCGAACTGGCCTGGGTGACAGGCCTTGATTCCGCGACCGGCAATTATCGCCTGATTTCTCATGCTTCCAGCTCAGGAGAAGATTCATGACCCATCCCCTCAATCGCTACGCTTCGCGGATGCGTGCCATGCCCGCCGCAGCCTGCATCGCCTTGATGCTGATAGCGGCGCCAGCAAATGCCAGCGGCTCGTCCATGCCATGGGAAGCACCGCTCCAGTCGATCCTTCAGTCGATCGAGGGGCCGGTTGCCAAGATCATCGCGGTCATCGTGATCATCGTCACGGGGCTCAGCCTCGCCTTTGGCGACACATCGGGTGGCTTCAGGCGGCTGATCCAGATCGTCTTCGGCCTCTCCATCGCCTTCGCAGCATCGAGCTTCTTCCTGTCCTTCTTCAGTTTCGGCGGTGGGGCGCTCATCTGATGCAGGACCATGACACCACGCCCGGCTTCCATGCGCCTGTCTATCGGGCGCTGGGCGAACCGATATTGCTGGGCGGGGCGCCGCGCTCGCTGGCGATCGTCAATGGTACGCTGGCAGGTGCGGTCGGACTTGGTCTTCGGCTCTGGATATTGGGCATCGCCCTGTGGGCCATCGCCCATTTTCTCGCCGTCTGGGCCACGCGCAACGACGCACAGTTCGTGGAGGTGGCCCGCCGCCATCTCAAATATCCCGGATGGATGCAGCCATGATGTCATTGCGGGAATATCGATCGACGTCGGCCTGCCTGGCAGACTTCCTGCCCTGGGCGGTGCTGGCGGCACCGGGCATCGTCCTCAACAAGGATGGGTCGTTCCAGCGTACGGCCAGGTTCCGCGGCCCGGATCTCGACAGCTCGACGCCCGCAGAACTTGTTGCCGTCGCGGCGCGCATCAACAATGCGCTGCGACGCCTGGGATCAGGCTGGGCGCTGTTCGTGGAAGCGCAGCGTCTGCCCGCGCAAGCCTATCCCCAAGGCCTGTTCTGCGACCGGGCATCGGCTCTAGTGGACATGGAGCGCCGCGCGCAGTTTCGCGAGGCCGGCGTCCATTTCGAGAGCTTCTATTATCTGACCCTGCTCTGGCTGCCACCGGCCGAGGAAATCTCGAGGGCGGAATCCTGGCTTTACGAAGGGCAAGTGAAAGGCGCACTCGACCCACTGACCCACCTGCGAAATTTTGCCGACCGGACAGATCGGCTGATCCATCTGCTCGACGGCTTCATGCCTGAAGCCCGATGGCTGAAAGATGGCGAGACGCTGACTTTCCTCCACAGCTGCATTTCGACCCGGCACCAGCGGGTTCGCGTTCCCGAAACACCGGCCTATATCGATGCGCTTCTTGCCGATGAGGGCCTGTCCGGCGGTTTCGAGCCGCGCCTTGGCGAGCATCATCTGCGCACCCTCACCATCACCGGGTTTCCGACGTCGACCTTCCCCGGTCTCCTGGACGAGCTTAACGCGCAGGCCTTTGCCTATCGCTGGTCGACCAGAGCGATCATGCTCGACAAGAATGATGCGACCAGATTGCCGACCCGAATCCGGCGGCAATGGTTTGCCAAGCGCAAGTCTCTTGCCGCAATCCTCAAGGAGGTGATGACGAACGAGCAGTCTGTCCTGCTCGACAGCGACGCTGCGAACAAGGCCGCTGATGCAGACATGGCGCTCCAGGCGCTGGGCGCCGATCATGCTGGCATAGCCTATGTAACGGCGAGCGTAACGGTATGGGACCGTGATCCGACCGAGGCATCGCACAAGCTGCGGCTTGTGGAAAAGGTGATCCAGGGGCGTGACTTCACTTGTTCGATCGAGCGCGTCAATGCCGTCGAGGCATGGCTGGGTGGCCTGCCTGGCCAGGTTTACGCCAATGTCCGCAGGCCTCCCATAACCACGCTCAACCTTGCGCACCTCATTCCGCTGTCCGCGGTGTGGGCAGGCGCCGCGCGCGACGAACATCTCGATGGTCCGGCGCTTCTCTATGGCAAGACCGAGGGATCCACACCCTTTCGCCTCTCCCTTCATGTCGGCGATGTCGGTCACACCCTCGTCATCGGCCCTACCGGCGCAGGTAAATCGGTACTGCTCGCCATGATGGCCATGCAGTTCCGTCGCTATGCCGGTAGCCAGATATTCGCCTTCGATTTTGGCGGGTCGATCCGCGCCGCCATCTTAGCAATGGGCGGAGACTGGTGCGATCTAGGGGACCAAATTGATGCAGGTCAGGAAGCCAGCCCAAGGATTGCGCTTCAGCCACTGGCTCGGATCGACCAGCCGGCTGAACGAAGCTGGGCTGCGCAATGGATTGCTGCTCTTCTTGGAACGGAAGGCATTGCGCTCGATCCGGCCGACAAGGATCATCTCTGGACGGCGCTCAATTCGCTGGCATCGGCCCCTATCGCCGAGCGCACGCTGTCGGGTCTGGCAGCGCTCCTTCAGACCCAGCGCCTCAAACAAGCATTGATCCCCTATTGCGAGGGAGGCTCCTGGGGCAATTATCTCGATGGAGAAAGCGAAAATCTGGGATCGGCATCGGTCCAGGCTTTCGAGATCGAAGGTCTGGTCGGCTCCTCTGCCGCAGCGCCCGTGCTGGCCTATCTTTTCCACAGGATCGAATCGCATCTCGATGGTCGTCCGACCCTCATCCTGATCGATGAAGGCTGGCTGGTGCTCGATCATCCGCAATTTGCCGAGCAACTGCGCGAATGGCTCAAGACCTTGCGCAAGAAGAATGCGAGCGTGGTGTTTGCCACCCAGAGTCTTTCGGACATTGATGGCTCCGCGATTGCGCCGGCCATTATCGAGAGCTGCCCAACCCGTATCTTCCTGCCCAATGAGCGCGCCCTAGAGCCGCAGATCACGCAGATATATTCTCGCTTCGGCCTCAATGATCGCCAGATCGAGATATTGAGCAGGGCGACGCCCAAGCGCGACTATTATTGCCAGTCCCGGCGCGGCAATCGCCTGTTCGAGCTCGGTCTGGGTGAGGTCGCACTCGCCTTCACCGCCGTCTCTTCCAAGCAGGATCATCGCTCGATCAGCGACATCCTCGATCTGGTCGGACGGGAGCAGTTTGCCTCCAGATGGCTGACAAAAAGGGGCCTGGACTGGGCGGCAGACCTTCTCGCGCACATCGATATTGCGCCACCGGTGGATCCTGATCCGCAGATCCCTCCCCATGACGAGGAGCCTCCGCAATGAAGAAGCGCTTTGTCCTGATCGCTCTGATGGCGCCGATGGCAATCATGATCCCGCCGGCTGCGCATGCTCTGGTGGTCTATGATCCGACCAACTATGCCTCCAACGTCCTGCAGGCGTCCCGGGCACTTCAGCAGATCAACAATCAGATTCAGCAGATTCAGAACCAGGCCACATCGCTTCTTAATGAGGCAAGGAATCTGACGAGCCTTCCGCTTTCGACATTGTCGACACTCCAGACACAAATAGGCCAGACCCGTCGCCTGCTCGCGAGTGCGCAGCGCATCGCTTATGATGTGCAGGACGTCCAGAATGTCTTTGCGACCCGCTACTCGGGCGCCGCGCTGCGCGGCGATGCTGCCCAGATGGTCGCGAATGCCGACGCTCGCTGGCACGATAGCGTCGACGCGTTGCAGGATGCCATGCGCGTACAGGCCGGCGTGGTCGGCAATCTTGATGGCGCGCAGTCGAGCATGGAGCGCTTGATGGTGGCGAGCCAATCAGCAACCGGTGCCTTGCAGGTCGCGCAAGCAGGAAACCAGATGTTGGCGCTCCAGGCTCAGCAGCTTGCCGATCTGACGGCAATATCTGCGGCACAAGGCCGGGCTCAGGCGCTGGCGGCCGCGCAGCAGGCGGCGGTCGAAGCGGAGTCGCGCGAGCGTTTCCGTCGGTTCCGAGGCAATTGACATGCGGCGGCCGGGCATCGCCATATTATGCTGCGCTGCCGCGGGAATGATCGTTGCGCTGACAATGGTCATGGCGCGCGACCGAGCGGCCGAAACATCAGCCACGGTCCGTCCACAGGAGGCCAATGCTCCTGCCGCGCCGATCCCGCCCCAGTGCCGCACGGTCGCGCAGCCGGACGCAGCATGCCTGGCGATCTGGGAAGAGAGGCGACGCCGCTTCTTTGCGTCGGATCGCCCGCGATGACCGACACAGGCGTCATCGACGAGTTCCTCCTCGTCTTCACCACCTATATCGACAGCGGTTTCGGCTTGCTGGGTGGTGAGGTCGGCTTCCTCTCCTCCAGTCTCATCGCCATCGATGTGACGCTTGCCGCCCTCTTCTGGGCGTGGGGCGCCGACGAGGATATCCTCCAGCGCCTTGTCCGCAAGACGCTCTATATCGGCCTGTTCGCCTTCATCATCGGCAATTTCTCAACGCTTGCGACGATCCTGTTCCAGAGTTTTGCGGGATTAGGGCTCAAGGCTTCGGGAAGCGGACTTGCGATCGGCGATTTTCTGAAACCCGGTACGGTCGCCGCCACTGGCCTCGATGCTGGCGCGCCGCTGCTCGATGCGACGGCCGACCTGTTGGGTCCGGTCGGTCTCTTCACCAACTTCGTCCAGATCATGATCCTGCTCCTTGCCTGGCTGATCGTCGTGCTCGCCTTCTTCATCCTCGCGATCCAGATTTTCGTGACGATCGTGGAGTTCAAGCTGGTGACGCTCGCGGGCTTTGTCCTGCTCCCCTTCGCCTTCTTTGGTCGAACTGCTTTCATGGCCGAGCGCGTGCTTGCGCATGTGATCTCGTCCGGGATCAAACTGCTTGTCCTTGCGGTGATAACCGGGATCGGAACGAGCTTGTTCGCACGCTTTACGACCGCTGGCATCCCCGCCGAACCGGACCTTGCACAGGTGATGTCGATAGCCCTTGCTGCATTGACGCTCCTGGGGCTGGGCATTTTCGGTCCCGGCATAGCCAATGGGATCGTCTCGGGCGGTCCGCAGCTTGGCGCCGGGAGCGCAGGAAGGCTGGCAGCCGGCGCCATCGGAAGCGCGGCAGGCAGCGCGGCAGCGAGCGGCGCCCGGATCGCTGGCGCCGCAACGCGGGCCTATTCAGCCGGCGCCAGCGGGAAATCCGGCGCGTCCGCGGTGGGCGGTGGTCTGGCAGAGGTTGCAAAGAGCGCTGCGGCATCGCTGACCTCGCCGCTGCGCAACAGCGCCGCCGGCCTCAAGGACGGTTTTGCCCAAGGACGTTCAGGCGCCACAGGACAGCCTTCAGGCGCGATCGCCCAGGAGGGCGCCGGCCATGTGCCGCATTGGGCCACGGCTATGAAGCGGCGCCAGATGATCAGCCACGGCGCCACAGTCGCCAGCCAGACGCTCAAAAGCGGCGACAGCCATGGTGGCGGCGCCGGCCCGGATATCAGCGAAAGGAACTGACATCATGTTCCAGCGAACATCGGTCCATTATGGAAAGTCGCCCGAAGCAGTGACCCCATATCAGCGGGCCGCTCAGGTCTGGGATGACCGGATTGGTTCGTCACGCGTGCAGGCGCGCAACTGGCGCCTGGCTTTCTTCGCCAGCCTCGCTCTCTCGACGACGATGAGCATCGGGCTGCTGTGGCAAATGGCGCGCGGAACCGTGACGCCCTGGATCGTCGAGGTCGACAAGCTTGGCCAAGCGCAGGCGGTGGCACCCGCAACGCGCGACTATCGCCCGACGGATCCCCAGATCGCCTTTCATCTTGCCCGCTTTGTCGAGCAGGTCAGAAGCCTGCCGACGGATCCCATCATCCTGCGTCAGAACTGGCTGCGCGCCTATGACTTCACGACCGACAGGGGGGCGGCAGCACTGAGCGAATATGTGCGGCGCGATGATCCTTTCACCAAGGTCGGGCGAATTCAGGTGGCAGTCGACATATCGAGCGTCATCCGCGCCTCGGACGACAGCTTCAGGATCGCCTGGGTCGAACGACGCTATGAGCAGGGCATATTGAGCGACACCAGCCGATGGTCGGCAATCCTGACCGTGGCGCTCCAGCCTCCTCAATCCGAGGACATCCTCACCAGAAACCCGCTCGGAATCTTCGTCGATGCCCTCAACTGGTCAAAGGAGTTCGGACAGTGACAAACCCTCGCCCCTCCCTGGTTGCCGGCAGTGCCGTCCCCTTGCTGGTCGCGTTCATGGTCGCGCCTCTGTCGATTGCGCCTGCATATGCGCAGGACAGCGGAGAAATGGCAGCGGCAAAGCACTCCTCCAACAACGCCACAATCAAAGTCGTGCCACTTCCGGTTCCCATGCCGCTGCCGGGGCAGCTCAAGCCTGTGCCGCATGCGGTCCGGGCGCTGCCGGCTGCGCCCCAGCGGGATGTGAAATCAGCCAACGCAGCGGCTCGTATCCAGCCCAGTCAGGGCGATTATGTGAATGCTATGCAGCGCTATGCGTTTGCAGATGGCGCGCTCTATCAGGTCTATGCTGCGCCCGGGCAAGTTACCGACATCATGCTACAGGAAGGCGAGGAGCTTGTAGGCGCCGGTCCGATCGCCGCCGGCGACACTGTACGCTGGATCATCGGGGACACCGTAAGCGGGAGTGGTTCCTCGCTGCGCGTTCATGTGCTGGTGAAGCCGACGAGAGGCGATATCGCCACCAACCTCATCATCAACACGAACAGACGCACCTACCATCTCGAACTGAAGGGGACGCCATCGACCTACATGGCATCGGTGTCCTGGACTTATCCACAGGATGCGCTGTTCGCATTGAAAGCTGCAGCGGCGCAGGAAAGCCGCAATGCGCCGGTCGCGACGGGCTTGGATCTGGCATCCCTGAACTTCCGTTACCAGATAAACGGGGATCTGCCTGCCTGGCGCCCGCTGCGTGCGTTTGACGATGGCCGTCAGGTCTTGATCGAGTTTCCCTCGGACATCGCGACCGGCGAAATGCCACCGCTTTTTGTCACGGGTGCATCAGGATCGGCCGAGCTCGTTAATTACCGCGTGCAGGGGCACTTCATGATCGTCGATCGCCTTTTCAGCGCAGCGGAACTGAGGCTTGGGGACAAGAAAACCAGCAAGCTGGTGCGCATCGAACGGATCGACCCGAAGCCAGTTCATCGGGCAAGCCGATAATGAGCAGCGCAGAAAATAGCAGCAAGCCGGCCGATAAGGTCGAGGACCAAGTCGGGATCGATAACGACGACATCCCGCCCGCCAATGTATCAAAAGGCAAAAATTCTGAGGCGGTTGCGTTGCGGGCGGCCTCGCCGCCGGCCATGCGTCTGTCCCGGAAAGCGATCGGGCTTCTGGCGGCCGTCAGTTGCATCTGCATTGCCGGAACATTGATCTATGCCCTGCGGCCAAAGACGATCGAGCGCGTCGAAAACATACCGGTCTCGCACGGCCGCATCAAAGCCGAAACCATTGCCTCAGCACCCGACGACTATTCCAAAATTCCCAAATTGGGGACGCCATTGACCGACGTCCCGGGACAGCCGCTGCTTGAAGCGGAACAACAGCCAAGTCTGACGAACCCCGGCCGCTCGCCACCCAGCGATGAGCGCCTGACGGCGCGCCAGCAAGAGCGAGAGCGCCAGAGGAGCATGCGTGAGGCCGCGCTATCGAGCAGATTGTTTCTTGCCTCAGCGCCGACGGTTGCAAGGGCGAAGGAACCGGACGGGGTGCTGCCAGCGGAGGCCAGAGCGCCCCGGGATCCGAGGGCAGAAGCTGAAAGCCAGCCCCTCCAGTCCCGAACCACCGATACGAATAGGCGCACGTTTCTGGCGCCGGTCGCTATCGCCGAGGCAAGCACACAGCGCGTTGCGAACTCGGCATCGCCCTATGTCGTGCAGGCGGGCAATGTCATCCCCGCTGCGCTGATCACAGGCATCCGATCCGATCTTCCCGGCCTTATCACCGCGCAGGTGACGGAAAATGTTTATGATAGCCCGTCGGGCCAGATCCTGCTCATCCCGCAAGGGTCTCGGCTGATCGGCGAATATGATAGTGCGACCGCAGCGGGACAGCAGAGGATATTGATCGCCTGGGACCGCCTGATTTTTCCCGACAGCCGTTCGATTCTGCTCGACCGGCTTCAGGGCGCCGATCAGTCCGGCAGGTCGGGCCTGCAGGATGGTGTGGACAATCATTGGGCCGGCTTGCTCGGCGCAGCATTCATCTCGACCCTGTTGAACATGGGGACCGAGGTTATGGCCGACGATGACGGAAGTCTCGTGCGAGCGCTGCGATATGGCACGCAGGACAGCATCAGTCAGGCAGGCCGACAGATCATCGGGCGGCAACTGACGATTCCTCCGACACTCACCATCAGACCTGGCCATCCTCTGCGCGTGATGGTGAAGCGAGACATCATATTGGAACCATGGGAAGGGCAGAAGTGATGGTCAAACTCAAGCTAGGACCGATCGAGGATGATAAGCCAGTCAAAATCTCGGTCGAACTTTCCGCTGCGGTACATCGGGATCTGACGGCTTATGCGCGCATCCACGCTAGCGACACAGGACTGACCCATCCCATGGCAATTGAGCGGTTGATCGGCCCGATGCTGGAGCGTTTCATGGCCAGTGATCGGGGTTTCAGAAGAGGATGATGCCCAAACGGCCTTCGACAAACTTCTGCGTGATAAAATAATCCCAAGAAATGAGTCTGGTGCAGCAGGTTACTGTCCAGCAATCAGACTCTCACTTTGTCCCTGCCGCAACCGATGATGGGAGGTGTGAGCATCAGGATGCGCCAGATGATGGGAGGTGTGAGCATCAGGATGCGCCATTTGCACTGTCTCCAAGCAGTGACCTGAGCCTTTCGACCGGTTGGCCAGGCTTCATAACAAGCGGCAAGTGAGGATGCCGCGCTTGCAGTTCTGGAGGAAGTCCGGCAGCGCTGTACACTAGGAACGGTATTGCGCTTTCTATCAGCAAAAGTGCTAGAGGCGTCACATCGCGATCCCGGAGATTTGCGTCAACGATGGCAGCGTCAATCTTGGCCTGGGTAAGGAAATTGACGGCTTCACTGACGGCTGAAAACGGCCCGGCAACTGTACCGCCTACGGCTTCTACATTTTCGCAAAGCGCCATTGCAATAAGCGGATCATCCTCGACGATCAGCACGCAGAATCCTGATAGCATATGTTCTCCCTTGCAGCGGGAGCACAATGTCTCTCAGTCGGTGATGCGCCGAACATGTCACCGATAGGCTGTAAGCGGATTGATATGGATTAAGTTCCGAAATTCATTTTATATTTCAGCGACTAATTGTGGTGCCCCTATATTGTTGGTCGAGACGCATTGGCTATTTCCCGCCAAATCGCAGTCTCCAAGGCTACACCGTGCGGTATAGCCTTCCTTGCCATGCCTCCAAAAGGCAGGCATGGTTCGGTGTCACCGCGTAATCGACGCCACTTCGGTTTACGGCGCGCTTGATCCAGAACGCGACAGGAATTCCATGAACTATAGCGGAACGCGCATTGCGCGGTCGTCGCCCCCTGCCTCCAATGACGCCTGGAATGGCAGAGGCGCATCCCCAGAAAGGAAAGGAGTACAGGAAAACGGGGCAGGATCGGACAAAAGCCTCCCGATAATTACGGTCGATATTGCCGATATTCCGGGCGGTGGCCAGCTTCACCTCCTCCAGTGTGGGACAGAGTTCTCGATCCAGTTCGGCGATGATGAGTTGATGGGCAGCCGGGATCATGAATCCGAAAAGGCTCTCGCAAGGCTGACCCAAGAGCGTCTTGCTCAGCGCGATGGCAATATTTTGATTGGCGGCCTCGGCATGGGCTTCACGCTCGCGGCTGCGCTCGACGCCTGGTCACAAAGCGCGACCATCACGGTTGCCGAGCTCGTGCCCAAAATCATAAGCTGGGCTAACGGACCTCTGATGCACTTGTTCGGTACCAATCTGACAGATCCGCGAGTCAGAATTCAATTGGCCGACGTGTTTGATGTCATTACCCATGAGAAGGATCGCTTCGATGCCATTCTGCTCGACGTCGATAATGGTCCAGACGGTTTCATCAGAAAAAGCAACGACAGGCTTTATTCGACCGACGGCTTGGAAATGGCCTATGCGGCACTGAAACCGGGCGGCCTACTGTCGATATGGTCAGCCTACAGCGATGACGCATTTGCCGAAAGGCTGGAGCAGGCCGGATTCTGTCTGGATGAGATTTTGCTGCCAGCCTTTAGCGGCAGCGCCGAACGCTGGCACAATATCTGGTTCGCCGCCAAGGCCGGGGCCTGACAGTCCGTACCAGCTTTGCAAGCATGAGACCAAGCCTGCCAGGCTTCCATTCGCGACAGCGCGCGACCGGGCTTGGCAGGCATCGTCGTTCTCAGGTCAGTAAACCGGAGACTCACATTTGATTTGTCGTGATGGCACTTGGCCGGGTTAGTTCAGAATTGCCACTGCTGTAGAGGCGTTGAAGCCTCTTCGCGTTGCAACACGGAAATGATCTTCGCATAGGCACGAGCCAAATCCTCGTGCCTTGCTCTGATCGCAGGATTCTCCGCAAGCTCAGCATGCTTTAACTCGGCCAATCTCCGGCGGTTAAGATAGTCGAACCGACCCATGGCCATATTCATCGTGCTGACGGCGGATGGTGACGGGCCACATGCGATCGGGAGCGTGTGACAGATCCTTCGATCAGCTTACCCTTCATCAAAGCGCGAAGCGCATCGGCATCCCGTGGGTCAAGCAGAACGATCCGCACGCCACCGGAGTCAAGCGCCTCGAGAACCGAAATCCTGAAGCCGTTTTTTTGACACACCAGCCGCACGGAGTCGGCTGACTCCATGATGTTTATGGCCCTGCTCATATCCGACCATCCCGCTGGTCATTCAAAGCGAAAGGGGCTGAACCATCGGGACGCTCTGATCGATAGGGGTGCACATGTTCTCGAATGCGCTGCGCATAACGGTTGGCCAAACGCTGATGCGCATGGGATGCAGCGCGGCAATGCGCGCTTTGGGCACGCAGCAACTCTTCCTGCTCGCGCTTGAGCAAATAATTTAGATCTTCCACAGATGGGCTCCCTCAGCTGGCAAGCGGGAGCACGTTGGTCTCTCTGTCACGGCGAATGCTTGCAGCAAATTTCGCGCAATAATTGTGTTTATCAAATAATATTCTCAAAGTCCATGATTTAATTTATAAATCACATGAAAAACCTTAAGAATTATTGGATCGACATAGCAACGATATTTTATAAAATATAATGCATGATATTTGAGATCAAATATGTAGAAC